>JAGVSZ010000371.1 GCA_019137045.1 Betaproteobacteria bacterium | reverse complement strand
TGGTCGGAGGGCACCGTCGTCACCGGCACGCCGGTCGCGCGGATCTGCGCGAGCGCCACGGCCGGCCCGGCCTCGGCGGTTGCGATCAGCGCCTGCGGTCGCATCGCGAGGACGCCCTCGGAGGAGAGGGAGCGCATGTAGCCGACGCGCGGCAGGCGCGTCGCCGCCGCGGGGAAGATGCTGGTCGAGTCGACCGCGACCAGGCGGTCGCCCGCGCCGAGGGCGTAGACGATCTCGGTGACCCCGCCCCCGACCGCGACCACCCGGCCCGGCGGCTCGGCACCTACCGCCGTCGCCGCCACCGCGAGAACCAGGGTGGCGGCAAGACACCGCGGCGCTAAGCAGTGCATGCCGGCGCCGGAAACAGCCGTTCGACCGTTGCCTGCCACTGCGCCAGCTCGGGGCGGCCCGGCTTGCGCTCGCCGAACAGCATCGCGATCGTCTCGCCGTCCGCGTCGAAGAGCTCGAGCGAGGTCACGACCCCGTCCGTGGTCGGCTTCCTGACGACCCAGGCGGAGGCGATGTGATCGGTGCGCAAGTGCAGGTTGAACCCGGGGTCGAGCACGTTCAGCCAGTGGTCGATCGGCCGCAGGTTGTGGATCGGCCCGGTGTGGATCTGGATGCAGCCCGGGTTGCCGGCGAAGACCATGATCGGGAGCCCGGTCACCGCGACGTCCTCGAGCAGGCGGCGCGCCCCGTCGAGCGACGCGGGGTAGGCGAGGTCGGTCCCGCCGAGTCGCAGCGCCTGGGTGCGCGACACGTCGAACTTCCCGAGCAGGCCGAAGAACGCGTGGGTGTCCTCCAGGTTCGCCCACGCGGCGCGCAGCCCCGCGACATCGACCGCCGCGTCCGGCCGCTCACCCTTGCGCGGCGCGCGCGGCGCGACCTCGAGCCCGGGCTGCTGGTCGGGCGCGGCGGCCGCGCGCACGAGCCGCTCGTACGCGTCGGCATCGGCGCCATCCTTCAGGAAGATCTTGTGCACGGCCTGGCCGGCACCGTCGTAGAACTGCAGACTCTTCATCGCGCCGTGCTCGCCCGCCTCGGTCACCGCGAAGCCGTGCTTCCAGTGCGCGAAGAAGAGGCGCAGATCGATGTCGGCGCCGAGCGTGAGCCCGACCATCCCGTCGGCTTCGATGCGCTCGTAGACGCCGGTCTTCTCGTGCACGCAGGATTCGTTGCGAGTGAGCGCCATCACGCGACCGAGGGTCGGCGCGCGCTTGAGGACCTCGCGCAGGTCCCCGGCGAGGCGCGTGACGCCGTCGCCGACGCCGGTCGCGAGCAGCTCGCCCTCCGACACCTCGAGCAGCGCGGCGGCGTCGCGCTGCCGGATCTTGCGTTGCGACTTGAGTTCGAGCCAGGCGGCGCGCAGGCGCGCGGAGCGGTCGGTGCGGTGGGCAGTGGCTTGAGTCATCGGATCATCCTCGGTGAGTGCAGCAATGAACTCTGCTTCAGGCAAGCCGGTGCAATCCCTGGGTCAGGGCGGAGACGCTCGAGCCCGGAAGGAGCGCGCACGACTTGCCAAAGCGCTTGCAGTAGCGCTTTACGGCGTAGTACGCGCAGTGGCTCACGTCGGCAGCCAGGCACACGACGGCGTCCGCGCTGCGCAGCAGCGCGGGGAGGCGCGAGAGATGATCTTCGATCCCCCCGTCGTGATACAGGAAGACGCCGTTCGCGCTCTCGATGGCCGCGCGGTACTGGGGCACGAGTCGCGTCTTGCCGCCCACGCACAACAGCCTCCGCGCGGTCAGGTCGGCCGGCGACGAGGGTTGCTCCGCGGACGGAGGCGGCAGGCCCGGACGGCATTCGCGCCTTGCCGGCACGCGCTCCGGGAGGCCCGTGCGGACCGACGACCGGCGCATGAACGCGGCCAGCTCGCGGCGCGCTTCCGCCGCCGCGTGCCGCGCCGCGGCGAGCGAATCCTCGAGTGCACGGACGCGGGCCTCCCAGCCGCGCGCCTCGTCGCCGCTCGTCCAGCGCAGGAGCGCGGCGTTCGCGCGCGCCGCTTCTCGCCGCGACTGCTCGCAATCGCGGCGCAGCGCCGCTGAGGTGGCACGGAGCGCGGTGCACTGGGCCTGCACCCGCGCGAGCGCGCCTTCGAGCTGCGCGGCGTGCTCGTCCGCGTCGCGCAGCCGGCGGGTCGCCGCGCGCCGCGCAGCGAACGCGAAGTGGGCGAGCATGTGCATGTCCTGCGAGAGGAGCTCGTCGGCGTCCGCGTCGCACTGCGGGTGTGTGATCGCCGCCCAGTAAGCGCCGACCTGGTCGCCGGTCGCGGCCCAGTCGCGCCAGGCGTCGATCACCTCCGTCCGCGAGCGCGCCGCGCGGAAACGGTTCAGCGCCGCAGCGCAGCGCTCGTCGAGCTTCTTCTGGAGCAGGGCGGAGAGGTCGCTGCGCGTCTTGGCGTGCTGGACTGCGGTCGAGTGCAGGGCGTAGTCGCTCGCCTTGTCCCAGTCCGCATAGCCGGCGCGGCGAACGAGCTGGCGCAGCTCGCGGGCGTCGAACGCGGCGCCGAGCAGCGCGCAGAGGTGCTTCTCGGGCAGCTGCCACAGCCGGCGCCGCTCCGCGCGCGGGGCCGGCGCGTGCTGCCGGGGAGCCGCCGCACGCGCGAACGAGGCGCTGATCGCGGCCCACCCTCCGCCGGCATCCTGGCGGTCGCGGTCACAACAGACGATTGGTCTCATCGCGCGCGACCTAGAACTCGAACTTCACCGCGATCGTCGCGTTGCGACCGGGCGAGGTGTAGCGGTCGATCGACGCGAACGGCGGGGAGGTCGTGTTCGGGCCGATCCCCGTGCGCCACGTGTCGGCCCACAACCAGTATTTCTTGTCGAAGAGGTTGAAGATTCCGGCGGTAAGAGTGAGGTTCTTGAGCGGCCGCCAGTAGCCGGTCAGGTCGAAGACCGCGAACCCGGGGGTCTGGAAGATCGGGGGGGGCGTCGTGCCAGAATTGTCGACGCTGGTTTTCTGCGAGGCCGCGGTCATCGTCGCCGCGCCGCCGAACGTGCCGGCCGGTTGGTCGAAGCGCAACGCCAGCACGCCGGTGAGCGGATTGATCGAATTGAGCGGCAGGTCGAGATCGGTGTCTTCGCCGTTCGCGTAGGCGATCGACCCGGTCAGCGTCCAGCCGCGGGCGAACATGTAGTCGCCGCGTGCCTCGAGGCCCCAGATCGTCACGTTCGCGCGGTTGATTGACTGGAACGTGCCGCCGAATCCGGGCACGCAGCGTGGATCCGCGGGACAGCTCAGCTGCACCCGCGAATCGATGAAGTCCTTGTAGCGGTTGTAGAAACCCGCCGTCGAGAAGCGCGCGACGCCGTAGTCCCCGCGCAAGCCCAGCTCGACCCCGGTACTCGTCTCCGAGGTCAGGTTCG
>JAGVSZ010000342.1 GCA_019137045.1 Betaproteobacteria bacterium | reverse complement strand
AGCGCGGTGAAGGCCGGAATGAGGTGGTGGAACTGGAACACGAACCCGAGCGTGCGCCCGCGCAGGCCGGTCAGCCCGGCCTCGTCGAGCGTCGTCGACTCGCTGCCGGAGATCCGGACCTTGCCCGCGGTCGGCCGCTCGAGCAACCCGACGATGTTGAGGAGCGTCGACTTCCCCGAGCCCGAGGGGCCGATCAGCGCCGCGAACTCGCCCCGTTCGAGCGCGAGGTCGATGCCGTGCAGGACCTCCACCTCGACCGGCGTGCCCACGTTGTAGGACTTGCGCACGCCCTCGAGGACGAGGATCGGCTCCTGCGGCGCGGCGCTCATCCCAGGCGAATCGCGATGACCGGATCGAGCTGCGCGGCGCGCCGCGCCGGCAGCGACGCGGCGAGGATCCCGGTCAGCAGCGCGATGGCCCAGGTGGTGAGCACGAGCGTCCACCCGACGTCGGGCACGAACATCGGGGTGCCGTCGGCGTTCACGAACACCCGGGCGAAGATCCGCACCAGCACGACGGCGACCACGGTCCCGGCCATCGACCCGCCGAGCGAGAGCATGCTGCCCTGGAGGAGGAAGACGGCCATGATCCGCAGCCGGCTGGCGCCCATCGCGCGCAGGATCCCGATCTCCTTCTGCTTCTGCACCACCCAGACCACGAGCACGCTCGCGATGCCGAGCGCGACGACCAGCGTCACGAACACGCGCACCGTGGTGGTGCTGATGTCCTGGTTGCGCATCGCCACGAGGAGCTGCGCGTTGGTCTTCATCCAGCTCTCGGCGAGGAGCCCCGTCTCGCGCTCGATGCGCGCGGCGACCGGCTCGGCGCCGAAGATGTCGCGCACGGTGAGCTCGATGGTGGACACCCCGCCCGGCAGGTCGAGCAGCGTCTGCGCGAGCTTGAGCGTGACGAACACCCAGCGCTGGTTGAGATCCTTGTTGCCGAGGTCGAAGATGCCGGCGATCGTGATCACCTCCTCGCGCCCCTCGGGCGTGCCGACGCGGATGCGGTCGCCGACCACGACGCCGAGGTCGCGGGCGAGCTCGACGCCGACCACGCCGTCGGTCCCGGACAGCCGGAACTCGCCCGCCACCATGTCCTCGTGGACGCGCACGATCCGCCGGTACCGGTCGGGGTCGACGCCGCGCAGGGCGATCGCCTTCGAGGCCGTGCCGCGCTGCGCGAACGCCGCGCCGGTCGCCATCGGCGAGGCCGCCACCACGCCCGGGGCGCTCACCACCGCCGGCAGCAGCGATTCCCACTGGTCGATCGAGCGCAGCCGCTGGGGACGCGCCTCGACGCGGGCCGCGACGTCGGACGCGGCGCGGTCGAGGACGGGCTGGGTCCGCTCCTCGGGCGGGCGGATGACGATGTGCGCCTGACTCCCGAGCGTGCGCTCGATGAGGCTCGCCTGCAGCCCCTGCACGAGCCCGGTGATGAACACCACCACCGCCACCCCGATCGCCACGCCGCCCAGGATGAGCACCGTCTGCATGCGGCCCTCGCGCAGGAAGCGCAACGCCACGATCAGCGCGAACGGCATGCGCGCTACCGGAAGAGGTCCGGCGGACGCGTGACGGGCTTCTTCGCGGCGGGCGCCACGTCCGCGCGGACGCGGCTGCCCTCCCGCACCGCGGCTTCGGACGGCGGGACGACCGCCTCCCCCGCGGCGAGTCCGGCGACCACCTCGGTGCGCCCGGCGCCGCGAATGCCGAGCTGGACGCCCTGGCGCTGCGCGCGCCCCGCGCGCACGACCATCACCCAGGGGGCCGGCCCGGCGGCGTCGCGCAGCGCCTCGCTGTCGAGCGTCAGCGTGCCCTCGCGGCGCGCGGCGACGATCTCCGCCGAGACCGTCATGTCCGGGCGCGCGAACGCGGGCGGCTCGGGCACGCGCAGCTTCACCTCGACCGTTCCGCGCTGCGCATCCACGCCCGGCGCGATATAGAAGATCTCGGCGCCGAAGCTGCGGCCGGGGTAGGCATCGGCCATGACCGCGGCCCTCTGCCCGAGGGCGAGGAGCCCGATGTTCTTCTCGTCGACGTTCAGCACGACCTGGGTGTCGCCCGCGACCGACAGCTCGAAGAGCTTCTTGCCCTGCTGGACGACGTCGCCGGGCTCGACGAGCCGCCTCAGCACCGTGCCGGGCGCCGGGGCCCTGATGACGGTGTGGTCCAGGCGCGCCTGCGCAGCTTCGCGCCCCGCCCGGGCCTGGTCGCGACGCGCGAGGGCGAGCGCATAGTCGCTGCCCTTCGGGCTGTTCGAGGTCGCCTGCAGCAGCGCGTTCTCGCGCGCCGCCCGCGCAACCGCGAGGTCGCGCTCCGCCTGTTCGAGCTTCGCCTGGCTGAAGAACCCCTTCTCGTAGAGGTTGCGCGTGCGCTTGTACTCCTCGTCGGCGAGCCCGAGGTTCGCGTCGGCCTGGCGCAGGGTCTGCTCGGATGCCGGCGCAGAGAGGCGCGCGAGCTGGGTGAGGCGCGCCTCGGCTTCCGCGAGCGTCGCGCGCGCCTGCTCGACCGCGGCGCGCTGCTCCTCGTCGCGCAGCCGCGCCATGACCTGGCCCGCCTTCACGACCGTGCCCTCCTTGGTCTCGACCGTGCGCACGGTGCCGAGCACGACGCTGCCGATTTCCACGCGCGCGGGCGTGATCACGCGCCCGGTCGAGATCACCGTCTGGACGAGGTCGCCCCGCACCGCTTCGACCGCCCGGACCTTGGGTCCGGCCAGCCCGCGCACGACGAAGAACGCCGCGACCGCGGCGAGCAGGATGATCGGGACGAGGACGGCGGGCTGGGGACGTTTCACGGCTCTGCACTGCGCTCGGGCACCTCGGCTCCCCGGCGTGGCGGGAAGGGGTCCCCTGTGCGGCGCCATTGTACGGCCTGGCGCAGCCCGGTCCGCCCGCGGGGCCCGTCCGTGGAATCCGTCACACGATGGCACTCTTGTGACGAATCGCACAGATCGTCGCTTGCCCGGGAGCCGGCCGGCGACGAACATTGTGCGTTGCCCCGATTCTGCCGGACGGGGCGCGATCGCATGCACACCGATTTCTACGCCCTCCTCGGCGTCCAGCGCACCGCCACCGCGGACGAGATCAAGGCGGCCTACCGCCGGCTCGCGCAGCGGCTGCACCCGGACGTCGCCGCCGACGCCGGCTCCGAGGAGCGGTTCAAGGAGATCACGCGCGCCTACCAGACCCTGCGCGACCCGGACCAGCGCGTCCGGTACGAGCTGGAGGAGATGGAGCGCGCGCTGGAGCTCGCCGAGCAGGAGTTCAACAACGCCCCCCCGGCGCGGGAGTTCGCCGCGCCGGCCGGCGGCCCGGCGCGCCCCGAGCCCGAGCCTGCGCAGGCCGAGGCGCCCGACGGCACGCAAACGCGCCTGCGCGGCCTCTTTCAGCGCTTCGCGCGCGAGCGCGCAGCCGAGGACAGGCCGACGCTGCCTGGCGAGACCCACGAGGTGATCGCTGAGATCACGTTCGAGGAAGCGGTGCGCGGCGGGAACGTGCTGCTGACCTTCGCGTTGCCCGAGCGCAACGGCAAGCGCGTGGCAGAGCGGGCGGTGGAGGTGCACGTGCCGAAGGGCGCGGTGGAAGGGCAGCGGCTGCGGCTGAAGGGCATGGGCGGGGCGGGCGCGCCGGGCGCGCCCGCCGGGGACCTGCTGGTCGAGTTCGCTTACCGCCAGCACCGCCTCTTCCGGCGCATCCACGCGCACGACATCTGGCTCTACCTGCCGATCGCGCCGTGGGAGGCCGTGCTCGGCGCGGTGCTCGAGGTGCCGACCCTGGAGAAACCCTTCCGCGTGCACGTGCCCGCCGGGGCGACCTCCGGCCAGACCTACCGGCTGAAGGGACGCGGCCTGCCGACCCCCGACGCGGCGCGCGGCGACCTCCTCGCGTGCCTGCGCATCGTGACGCCGGACGTTCCCACGGACATCGAGCGCCAGCTCTACCTCCAGCTCTCGCGCGCGTCGCGCTTCAACCCGCGCCGCGGGTTCGGCTGACGGCCGCCGCGCGGCTGCGTGGCATACTCGCTCGCGTGCTCCGCATCGCCCGGTGCGCGCGTGCCTGCGCGCAGCTCGCCCTCGCCGCCGCGGCCCTGACGGCGCAGGCGGGCCGCGCCGCCGAAGTCCTCCCGCCTGCGATCGCCGCCGCGCTCGCGCGCGCGGGCATCCCGCAGTCGGCGGTCGCGCTCGTCGTCCAGGACGTCGATGCCGCGAAACCGGCGCTGAGCTTCAACGGCGCCCAGCCGCTCAACCCCGCCTCGGTCATGAAGCTGGTGACGAGCTTCGCGGCGCTGGAGCTGCTCGGCCCGACCTTCACCTGGCGCACCGAGGCCTACCTCGCGGGCGCGCTCGCGGGCGACGTGCTCGACGGCGATCTCGTGCTCAGGGGCGGCGGCGACCCGCGGCTCACGATCGAGCACTTCTGGCTGCTGGTGCGCGGCCTGCGCGCGCGCGGCCTGCGCGAGATCCGCGGCGACCTCGTGCTCGACCGCGCGTACTTCGAGCCGAACGACCACGACCCGGCGCGCTTCGACGGCGAGCCGCTGCGCCCGTACAACGTGGGCGCCGACGCGCTGCTGGTGAACTACAAGACGGTGCGCTTCCAGTTCGTCCCCGACGCGGCGACGAAGGCGGTCACGATCGCGCCCGAGCCGCGCGTCGCCCAGCTCGAGGTCGCCAACGGCGTGCGCGCGGTGGAGGGCGCGTGCGGGGACTGGCGCGCGGCGCTCAAGCTCGACCTCCAGCCGAAGAACGGCGCCGGCGTCCGGGCGAGCTTCTCGGGCGCGATGCCGGCGAGCTGCGGCGAGCGGGTGTGGAACGTCGCGCTCTTCTCGCACCGCGACTTCGTGTACGGCGTCTTCCGCCAGCTCTGGGAGGAGTCGGGCGGCGTGCTGCGGGGGCGCGTGCGCGACGGCGCCGCCCCGGCCGGCGCGCGGCCGTTCGCCGTGCACGAGTCGCCGAGCGCGGCCGAGGTGGTGCGCGACATGAACAAGTTCAGCAACAACGTCATGGCGCGGCAGGTGTTCCTCACCCTGTCGGCCGAGACGCTGAAGCTGCCCGGCCGGTACGACCGCTCCGCGCGCGTGGTCCAGTCCTGGCTCGCCGGACGCGGCCTGGAGATGCCGGAGCTCGTGATCGAGAACGGGTCCGGGCTCTCGCGCGCCGGGCGCATCAGCGCCGGGAGCCTGGCGCGGCTGCTCGTGGCGGCGTACCGCTCGAGCGTCATGCCGGAGTTCGTCGCGTCGCTCCCGCTCGTCGCCTACGACGGCACGCTGCGCAAGCGCATGAAGTTCGAGAGCGTCGCGGGCCAGGCGCACGTGAAGACCGGGTCGCTCTCCGACGTGCGCGCGATCGCCGGCTACGTGCTCGACCGCAACGCCCGCCGCCACGCGCTCGTCTTCATCGTGAACCACGCGAATGCGGGCGCCGGCCAGGCGGCGCAGGACGCGGTCCTGCGCTGGACGTACGAGTCGGGACGCTAGCGGACGCGCAGCGCGTCGTAGAAGCGCAGGACGCGCGGCACGTAGGCCTGCGTCTCCGCGAAGGGCGGAATCCTGCGGCCGTGCCGCAGCACCGCGTTCTCGCCCGCGTTGTAGCCCGCGAGCGCGAGCTTGAGGTCGCCGTCGAAGAGGTCGATCAGCTCCGCGAGGTACTGGACCCCCGCGCGGATGTTCGTCGCAGGATGCCGCAGCTCCTTCTCCTGTACGCCGTAGCGGCGCCCGGTGTCGGGCATCACCTGCATCAGGCCCACCGCGCCCTTGTCGCTGCGCGCATGCGGGTTGTAGTTCGACTCGACCGCGATCACCGCGTGCACGAGCGCGGGGTCGACCTGGTGGGCCTTCGCCGCCTGGACGACCTCGCCCTGGTAGGGCCGGTCGGCGAGCAGCGGGTTGGCGAAGAGGCGCGACTTCGGGTCCGCGCGGCCCCACGCCGCCCGCAGGCGCATGTCGCCGGGGTTGCGCACCCCGCGCACGTCCGCGGGGTCCCTGAGCTCGTACCCTGCGGGTTCGCGCCGGAAGAGCTGGTAGCGCGGATCGTCGGGAGTGTTCGAGAACCGCACCGTCCCGTCTTCTTCCACCAACGCGTAGACGTTCGCGTGCGCAAGGGGCGCGGCGCAGGCGAGCGCCGCCGCCGCGACGAGCGCGCGGACGTGCGACGACAGCCTGTGGCCTCCGGTCATGCGCCGGTGCTCCCGTTCTCCTCCGTGCCTCGTGTCTTGCGTCCGCCGGGACCGGCGGACCGATGTATTGGCGTTCTTGGACCGGATGCTACCGGCCCGGCGCCCCGGGTCAAGGCGGCGGCGCGCCCCGACCGGAGCTATTCCGCACCGCGTCTCACCCGACAACCCTCGATCAGACGTACATCGGCCGGCGGTCGTTGAGGCGCAGCCAGCCGCGCGCGATGCGGTAGACGAGCCAGACCGTCAGCGCGATCAGGATCGGCCCGCCGACGACCACGCCGACCAGGGTGAGGATGAAGAACCATCCGACCAGGAACCAGGCGAGCGCGAACCAGAAGGTGCGGATCTGCCAGCGGTAGTGCGAGTCGATCCACGTCCCGCGCGCATCGCCGCGCTTGGCGTAGTTGAGGATGACCGCGACGATCGACGGCACGCTGCCGATGAAGCTGCCGACGATGGTGGCCGTGCCGGCGATGCCCGCGACGATCGCGAACGCGTGCAGCGCGTAGACGACGTGCGCGATGGTGACGGCCGACGGCACCGGATCGGCGCCGCTGCGCTGCTCGAGAACCGCCATGGCTTCCTCCCTCGGATGGCGCTCACACGAGCGCCGGGTACATCGGTTTGCGATCGACGAGCGCGAGCCAGCCGCGCACGACGCGGTAGATCGCCCACACCGTCACCGCGATCCCGATCAGCGCGCCGACCTTCACGATCATGAGCGCCCACGCGAGCGCCATGCCGGCCAGACCGAGCCAGAACGTCCGCAACTGCCAGTTGAAGTGCGTCTCCAGCCAGGTGTTGCGCACCTCGCCGATCTTGAGGTAGTCGATGACGACGCCGACCACCCAGGTCAGCCCGACCAGGAATCCGGCCGCCTGCAGGACGTACACGAGCAGCGCGAGGTCGCGCAGTCTTTTCTCCGCGTCTTCGGTCAGCACCGTCTCGGACATGGCTGCGCCTCCGTGAACGCCCGCTCGCACGGTCCCGATATGCGGGTCACCGACCGGGATTCAAGCGGCTCCGCCTCGCACGACGTTCGTTCTTCTTTGGTATAGAGATCGCATTAAATCTTTATATTCATATATTTAACGCTTTTACTTTGTTAGGTAACTCAGATTTCGAATGTTATTCGTTGTAATGACGCAACAAAAAGTTGCGTGAAAGGGTCTTCCCACTTGACTTTCCAACGGATGAATTCCTAGAGTGCGCGGAAAGTTCAGCGCCACACTTAAAGTCGTTTCTAGAATGGATGCGCTGACACCCGAGGTCGCGTTGCCGAGGACGAGCGCAGGCCGCGAGCGCGGGGGAACGGAACGGATCGGGGCGAGCCGGATGCGCGCTCGCCCCGGACAGCGGGATCGTGCGGTCCTAGACCGCTTCGTCAGGATTTTCCTCTGACGTTCAGAAGCCGGGCGCTGCCCGGCTTTTTTCTTTGCCGGTGCCCGGCGCTACAGCCCGAGCGCGTCCCAGAGCGCGTCGACGCGCCGGCGCGTCGCCTCGTCCATCGCGATCGGACGGCCCCACGCGCGCGCGGTCTCGCCCGGCCACTTGGCGGTCGCGTCGATCCCGAGCTTCGAGCCGAGGCCCGACACCGGGCTCGCGAAGTCGAGGTAGTCGATCGGGGTGTTCTCCACCACCGTCAGGTCGCGCGCCGCGTCCACGCGCGTGGTGAGCGCCCAGATCACCTCCTTCCAGTCGCGCACGTCCACGTCGTCGTCGGTCACCACGATCAGCTTCGTGTAGATGAACTGGCGGAGGTAGCTCCAGATCCCGAACATGACCCGCTTCGCGTGCCCGGGGTACTGCTTCCTCATGCTCACGACCGCGAGCCGGTAGGAGCAACCCTCCGGCGGGAGATAGAAGTCGACGATCTCGGGAAACTGCTTCTGCAGGATGGGGACGAACACCTCGTTCAGGGCGACCCCGAGCACCGCGGGCTCGTCGGGCGGCTTGCCGGTATAGGTCGAGTGGTAGATCGGGTCGCGGCGCAGCGTGATGCGCTCGATCGTGAAGACCGGAAAGCGCTCCTGCTCGTTGTAGTACCCGGTGTGGTCGCCGAACGGTCCCTCGAGCGCGGTCTCGCCGGGGCGGATCGCGCCCTCGAGCACGATCTCGGCCGCGGCGGGCACCTGCAGGTCGGCGCCGATGCAGCGCGCGACTTCGGTGCGCGCGCCGCGCAGGAGGCCGGCGAACTGGTACTCGGACAGCGCGTCCGGCACCGGCGTGACCGCGCCCAGAATCGTCGCCGGGTCGGCGCCGAGGGCGACCGCGACCGGAAACGGCTCGCCCGGGCGCTCCGCGCAGTGGTCGCCGAAGTCGAGCGCGCCGCCGCGGTGGGCGAACCAGCGCATGATCACCTTGTTCGGCGCGATCACCTGCTGGCGGTAGATGCCGAGGTTCTGCCGCTTCTTGCGCGGGCCGCGCGTGACGACGAGCCCCCAGGTGATCAGCGGGCCGGCGTCGCCCGGCCAGCAGGTCTGCACCGGCAGCCGCCCGAGATCGACGTCGCGGCCCTCCCAGACCACCTCCTGGCACGGGGCGCCGGACACCTCCTTCTGCGCCATGTGCATCACGTGGCGACCGAGCGGAATCCAGCGCTCCAGCGCGTCCTTGAAGCCCTTGGGCGGCTCCGGCTCCTTCAGGAAAGCGAGCAGCCGGCCGACGTCGCGCAGCGCCTCCACCGAGTCGGCGCCCATGCCGAGGGCCACGCGGCGCGGGGTGCCGAAGAGGTTCGCGAGGACCGGAATCGCGTGGCCCCTGGGCGTCTCGAACAGGAGCGCCGGGCCGCCGCGGTCGAGGACGCGGGCGCAGACCTCGGTCATCTCCAGGCGCGGATCGACTTCCGCGGCGACGCGCTTGAGCTCGCCCAGCTTCTCGAGCTGGGCGATGAAGTCGCGCAGATCCTGGTAACGCACGCGGGCTCCGGGGCGCAGGGGGCCCCGTAGCCTAGCGGCGGGCGAATGGGAGGTAAAGCGCGTCCGCCCCGTCGCGGGGCCGGCGCGCGCTCAGCTGCGCGCGGCGCTCAGACGGTGAGCGCCTGCTCGTGCGCGGGGTGCTTGTGCGGCTCGGTGAGCCAGGTCGGGTAGTCGCGGTAGCGCTGCGGACCCGGGAGCTCGCGCGCCGAGCCGGCGCGACGCAGCTGGCCCTGCCAGCGCTGGTGGGCCTCGGGCACGATCGGCTCGAAGGCCTCCTGCTCGAGCTCCTCGACCTCGATGCCCGCCGCTTCGTTCAGCATTTCGTCCATGTTCCCCTCCGTGTTGAAGTTGTCGGGGCGGTCTGCCGCCGAACGACCACGGAGCAAGCCCGGTGCCAGCACGCGCCGGCGAGGCGCGGAAGTTCACGCTGCCGGCGCGCGAATCGCGGCGGGTGTGCGCTGGTTCACGCGCGGGGCCGCAGCCGTGGCGCGCGAGCGCGGCGCGATCCGTGCGGAATGTCCCCGCCGCACCGCAGCGCGAATGCGGCACGCGCCCCGACCCGGCGCTCGCGTGCGACGGCGGGGCGCCAGCGCTGTGGCGCGTCCGTCAGCGCGCGCGGGCGACGTTCGCGCCCGGCGTGGAATGCGTCACTTCGGCGTCGCCGGTCCCGGGAGCTGGCGCCCGACCTCGGCGACGAAGTCGTGCAGGGGCCGGCTGTTGCCGCGGCGCGAGAAGGTCACCTCCGCCCCGCCGGCGGCGATCGTCACGATCGTCTGCCCGATCGCCCCCAGCACGATCCGCGCGAGCCCGACGAGGAGCAGCAGCCACCCGACCACCGGGAAGGCGCGCACGATGCCGGCGGCGGTCTCGAGGACGGTCTGCACGCCCACCGCGATGCCGCCCGCGCCATCCGGGCTCGCCGCGCGCTCCTGGCTCGCCGCAGCCTGGAGCCCGACGCTCTGGTTGAGGATCAGCGTCCGCAGCGGGGCGGTGACCGCGAAGAGGAGGAGCGCCATCGCGACCAGCACCGCGCCGAACGCGATCGCGCCCGCGGCGCGTTCGTAGCGCACGCGCACGGCGGCGACGTGCGCGAGCGCGACGCTCTGCTCGCCGGCACGGCCGGCGATCGCCAGCCGGCGCCCGGTCAGCACCGCGGTGCCGCCGCCGAGCGCGGCCTCCGCGAGCACCTGCTCGCCCGCCGCGAGCTGAGGGTACGGTGCGGTCGCCATTGCCGCTTCAGACGACGATCGGGTGGGTCGCCCCGTCCAGCGCGACCACCGCGCCGGTGAGGTAGCTCGCCCGGTCGGAGGCGAGGAACAGCACCGCGTTCGCGATCTCCTCGGGCTGCGCGAGGCGCCCGAGCGGCGCGCGCGCGGTCGCGCGCTGCAGCGCCTCCTCCACCGTGATGCCCGCGGCGCGCGCGTCGGCCTCCAGGCCCGCCTTGAGGCGGTCGGTGAGCGTCGCGGCCGGGTTGACCGCGTTCACCCGCACGCCGTGCTTCCCGTAGGCGTGCGCGAGCCCCGCGGTGACGAGCATCAGCGCCGCGTTCGCCGCGCCGCCCGGCAGGTGGGTCGCGCTCGCGACCTTGCCGCCGCTGCCCACGATGTTGACGATCGCGCCGCGCTTGCGGCCCGCCATGCCCTTGATCACCGCGTCGATGGCGTGGATGTAGGTGAAATACTTCGCGTCCATCGCGGCGCGCCAGGCCTCGGCGGTCAGTTCCTCGGCCGGCGTGCGCTTCGCCCCGCCGGCGGAGTTGACGAGCACGTCGATCGGCCCGAGCGCCTGCTCCACCTCGGCCGCCATGCGGCGCGCGTTGGCGGGATCGATCAGGTCGCCGGAGGTCTTGAACACCTCGCGCCCTTCGCCCTTCAGCTGGCGCTCCGCCGCGACGAGGTTCACCTTGCTGCGCGAGGCGATCGCGACTCTCGCGCCCTCGGCGAGAAACGCCCTGGCGCACGCCAAGCCGATGCCCTTGCTGCCGCCCGTGATCAGGACGACGCGCTTCTCGAGTCCGAGATCCATGTGTGCGGCTGCCGTTGGAGTAGCGACAAGGTACAGGCCCGCGGCCGCGCCGTGAACGGCGCGCGCGCCTCCGGGTGCCTACTGTTCATCGTTTGCGCGCTGCCGCCGCCCGTCGGCCAGGCGCCGGCGAGCGCGTAGGCCGCGAAAATGCCGGCGAAGACCGCGCCGCCGACCCAGTTGTTGTGCAGGAACGCCTTGAAGCAGCCCGCGCGGGTGCGCGCACGGATCAGCGTGTAGTGGTACCCCATCATGGCGGCCGCGACGGCGAGCCCGGCGTAGTACGGCCACGCGAGCCCCTCGCGCAGCCCCACGAGCGCGAGGATCGCCAGCGTCGCGCCGTAGCACGCCATCACCGCGGCGACGTCGTGGCGCCCGAAGGTAATGGCCGAGGTCCTGATCCCGATCCGCAGATCGTCGTTGCGATCGACCATCGCGTACTCGGTGTCGTACGCGATCGCCCAGAAAACGTTCGCGCAGAGGAGGAGCCCCGCGGTGGCCGTCAGCGTGCCGAGCTGCGCCGCGGTCGCCATCGGGATGCCGAAGCCGAAGGCGATCCCGAGATAGGCCTGCGGGACGGCGAGGAAGCGCTTGGTCAGCGGGTAGCTCGCGGCGAGGAACAGGGCCGCCAGCGACAGCAGGATCGCCAGGGGATTCAGGAAGAGCACGAGCGCGAACGAGCACGCGACCAGCACCGCGGCGAGCGCGATCGCCTCGGCGCGCGTCACCGCGCCGGTCACGAGCGGCCGCTCGCGCGTGCGCTCGACGTGCCGGTCGTAGCCGGCGTCCGCGAGGTCGTTCATCACGCACCCCGCCGAACGCATCAGCAGCGTGCCGAGCGTGAAGATGACGACGAGCGCCCAGCTCGGCCGGCCCTCGGCCGCGATCCACAGCGCCCAGAGCGTCGGCCACAGCAGGAGCAGCGTCCCGATCGGCTTGTCGAGCCGCATCAGGCGCTCGTAGTGGTAGAGGCGCGCGCGCAGGCTGTCGGTCGTCATCGCGACGCCATTTTCGCAAGAAGCGCCTGAAGGCGGGCGCTACGCATGCGCGAGCTCGGCCCGCCCGCTCAGCCAGCGCCGGACGTGCAGGGCGGCCGCCTGCGGCGCGCGGTCGAGCATCGCCTCGGCCACCGGCCGCGCCGCCTCGAGGAGCTCGGCGTCGCGCACGAGGTCGGCGAAGCGCAGCAGCGGCGCCCCGCTCTGGCGCGCGCCGAGGTATTCGCCGGGGCCGCGCAGCAGGAGGTCCTCGTGCGCGATGCGGAATCCGTCGCTGTGCTCGAAGATGATGCGCAGCCGCGCGCGCGCGCCGTCCGAGAGCGGGTTCTGATAGAGCAGGATGCACGCGCTCCCGGCGCTGCCGCGCCCGACGCGGCCGCGCAGCTGGTGGAGCTGCGCGAGGCCGAAGCGCTCCGCGTGCTCGATGACCATGAGCGCGGCGTTCGGCACGTCGACGCCGACCTCGATCACGGTGGTCGCGACGAGGAGGTGGATGCGGCCCGCCTCGAACTCCCCCATGACGCGCGCCTTCTCCGCCGGGGCGAGCCGCCCGTGCACGAGCCCCACCGCGAGCTCCGGCAGCTCGGCCGCGAGGCGGGCGTGCGTGTCGAGCGCCGTCTGGAGCTCGAGCGCTGCGGACTCCTCGATCAGCGGGCACACCCAGTAGGCCTGGCCGCCCGCGCGGCAGGCGTCGCGCACGCGCCGGATCACCTCGTCGCGCCGGGCGTCCGCCACCAGCTTGGTGACGACGGGCGTGCGGCCCGGCGGCAGCTCGTCGATCACCGACACGTCGAGGTCCGCGCAATAGCTCATCGACAGCGTCCGCGGGATCGGCGTGGCGCTCATCATGAGCTGGTGCGGCGCGTAGTCGTCGGCGCCCTGCGCCCGGGTGCGCGCGCCCGCCTTGTCGCGCAGCGCGAGGCGCTGGCGCACGCCGAAGCGGTGCTGCTCGTCGACGACCGCCAGCGCGAGCCGCGCGAACTCGACCTTGGACTGGAACAGCGCGTGCGTGCCGACCGCCACCTGCACCGCGCCGGACGCCACCGCCGCGAGCGCCTGGCGCCGCTCGCGCGCGCCCGCGCCCGCGGCGATCCAGGCCACGCGCACGCCGAGCGGCGCGAGCCACGCGGCGAACTTGCGGTGGTGCTGCTCGGCGAGGATCTCGGTCGGCGCCATCACCGCCGCCTGCCAGCCGTTCTCGACCGCGCGCAGCGCCGCCAGCGCGGCGACCACGGTCTTGCCGCTGCCCACGTCGCCCTGCAGGAGCCGGTTCATCGGGTGCGGCTCGGACAGGTCGCGCTGGATCTCGGTCCACGTGCGCACCTGCGCGCGGGTGAGCCGGAACGGCAGGCCGTCGGCGAAACGCGCGGTGAGCGCGGCGGCCGGCG
>JAGVSZ010000347.1:4221-17741 GCA_019137045.1 Betaproteobacteria bacterium | reverse complement strand
GCGCTCGACCAGCCCCTTCGCCGCCTCGGCCTGCTTGCGGTGCTCCGCCTTCTCCGCCTCGCTCTCGAGCGCGCCGAGGTCGAGGTCCCCCTTGGCGACCGAGGCGAGCGGCTTGCCCTCGTACTCGGCGAGGTGCGAGACGACCCACTCGTCCACGCGGTCGCCGAGCAGCAGCACCTCGATCCCCTTGCGGCGGAAGACCTCCAGGTGCGGGCTAGACTTCGCCGCCAGGATGGAATCCGCGGTGACGTACCAGATGCGATCCTGGCCCGCCTTCATGCGCGCGACGTATGCGGCGAGCGACGCGTTCTCGTCCCCGGCGTCGGCGTGCGTCGTCGCGAAGCGCAGCAGCTTCGCGATGCGCTCGCGGTTGGCCGCGTCCTCGCCCACCCCCTCCTTCAGCACGCGGCCGAACTCCTTCCAGAAGGTCGCGTACTTGTCCTTGTGGTTGTCCGCGAGGTCCTCGAGGAGCTGGAGCACGCGGCGCGTCGAGCCCGCGCGGATCGCCTCCACGTCGCGGCTCTGCTGCAGGATCTCGCGCGAGACGTTGAGCGGCAGGTCGCTCGAGTCCACCACCCCGCGCACGAAGCGCAGGTAGGCGGGCATCAGCTCGCCCGCGTCCTCCATGATGAACACGCGCCGCACGTAGAGCTTGATTCCGTGCCGGCGCTGCCGGTCCCACAGGTCGAACGGCGCCCGCGCCGGGACGTAGAGGAGCTGCGTGTACTCCTGGCGGCCCTCCACGCGGTTGTGCGTCCACGCGAGCGGCGCCTCGAAGTCGTGCGCGACGTGCTTGTAGAACTCCTGGTACTCCTCGTCCGTGACCTCCGCCTTCGGGCGCGCCCACAGGGCGGAGGCGCGGTTCACCGTCTCCTCCAGCCCGGTGGCGACGGTCTGCTTCTTCTCCTCGCTCCACTCGAGCTTCTGCATCACGATCGGGATCGCGATGTGGTCGGAGTACTTGCGCAGGATCGCCTTCAGCGCGGCGTCGGCGAGCAGCTCGTCCTCGCCTTCGCGCAGGTGCAGGATCACGTCGGTGCCGCGCGTCGCCTTCTCCACCGCCTCGACGGTGAACTCGCCGCCGCCGTCGGACTCCCAGCGCACGCCCTCGCCGGCGGCCGCGCCGGCGCGCCGGGTGATCAGCGTCACCCGGTCGGCGACGATGAACGAGGAGTAGAACCCGACGCCGAACTGGCCGATCAGGCGCGCGTCCTTCGCCTGGTCCCCGGTGAGGCGCGCGAAGAACTCCCGCGTCCCGGACTTGGCGATCGTCCCGATGTTCGCGACCACTTCCGCGCGCGACATGCCGATGCCGTTGTCCGACACGGTGATCGTGCGCGCCGCCGGGTCGAAGGCCACCCGGATCTTGAGCTCCGGGTCGGACTCGTAGAGCGCGGGGTGCGCGAGCGCCTCGAAGCGCAGCTTGTCGGCCGCGTCGGAGGCGTTCGAGACGAGCTCGCGCAGGAAGATCTCCTTGTGGCTGTAGAGCGAGTGCACCATCAGGTGCAGGAGCTGCTTCACTTCGGCCTGGAAGCCGAGCGTTTCCCGGGTTGCGGTGGCGGTCATCGCGCCTCATCCCCCAATCAATGTCCGAACTCGATGCGCGGCGACATATTGGGGCGGCCGGCCGCGCGGTCAAGCCCCGCCCCCCGGTAGAATCCGCCCGCCCGTCCCCCCTCCGGCTCCCGTTGCCCCTTCCCTCCTCGTTCGCGCAAGGCGCGCGCGCCGTGCTTCCCGTCCTGCCCGGAGTGGGCACCTTCGGGCTGATCTGCGGCGTGGCGATGGTCGGCAGCGGGATGTCGCCGGCGGCCGCCATGGCGCTGTCGCTCGCGGCCTACGCGGGGACGGCCCAGCTCGCGGCGCTCCAGCTCCTCGGCGCCGGCGCGCCGCTCGCGGTGATCTTCCTCGCGGCGCTGGTGCTCAACCTCCGCTTCGCCCTGTACAGCCTGTCGATGGCGCCCCATTTCCGGGCGGCCACCACGCCGCGGAAGTGGCTGTACGCCTACCTCCTGTCCGACAACGGCTACGCGCACTTCGTCGCCCGCTACGCGTCCCACCCCGACGCGCCGGGCAAGGCCGGCTACTACCTCGGCGCCTGCGCCATGATCTGGTCGGTCTGGCAGGGCTCGACCGCGCTCGGGGTCGCGCTCGGCGCGGGCGTGCCTCCGGCGTGGCGGCTCGAGTTCACCGTGACGCTCACCTTCTTCGCGCTCGGGATCTCGGTCATCCGCGACAAGGCGATGGCGGTCGCGGCGGCGACCGCGGCGGTCACCGCGGTCCTGGCGGTCGGGCTGCCGTACCGGCTCGGCCTCCTCGCGGCGGCGGGCGCAGGCATCGCCGCGGGCGTGGTGGCGGACCGATGGACCCGCTGACCACCGGCCTTCTCGTCGCCGGCCTGGCGGCGGCGAGCTTCGCGCCGCGCGCGGCGTTCATCCTCTTCTTCGCGCGCCTGCCGATCCCGGCCGCGGCCCAGCAGGGGCTCCGCTTCGTGCCGGCCGCGGTCTTCGCCGCGCTGGTGGTGCCGGACATCGCGTTCGCCGGCGGCGAGCTGCGCCTCGCGCTGGACAACCCGAAGCTCCTGGCCGCGCTGGTGGCGGGGCCGGTCGCCTGGCGCACCCGCAATACCCTGGCCACGATCCTGGCCGGGATGGCGGCGCTGCACCTTGCGGAACGGTTCCTCGCCTAGAGTGGGCGCTCGGGAACCCCGCCGCGCCCGCCCGATCTGAGGCAGTAGCCGGGCCGGGCACTGCCCCCCGGCGGGCCGGTACAATTCGCGGCCGCCCCCAACAACCGAGGTTCCGTCCGATGCGCTGGTCCCGAGCGTTCGGTTTCCGCCCGGCGCTCGCCGCCGTCCTGCTGCTCGTCGCCGCCGGCGCAGGCGCGCTGCCCGCCGGGGTCACGCGCGGGCCCGCGCTCGGGGGGATCAGCGAGTTCGACTTCCCCAACGGCCTGCGGGTCCTGCTCCTGCCCGACCGCTCGCAGGAGACGATCACCGTCAACGTCACCTACCTGGTCGGCTCCCGGCACGAGAACTACGGGGAGCGCGGCATGGCCCATCTCCTCGAACACCTGGTGTTCAAGGGCACGGCCAAGTACCCCAACCCCAAGGGCGAGTTCGTGAAGCACGGGGTGCGCTACAACGGCACCACCTCGTTCGACCGCACCAACTATTTCGGCACTTTCCCGGCCCGGCCCGAACTGCTCGAGCTCATGCTCGACCTCGAGGCCGACCGCATGGTGAACTCGCGCATCTCCAAGGCCGACCTCGAGTCCGAGATGACGGTCGTGCGCAACGAGTTCGAGTCGGGCGAGAACAGCCCGTTCGGGCTGCTGCGCGACCGCATGAACGGCACCGCCTACCTCTGGCACAACTACGGACGCTCGGTGATCGGGACGCTGTCGGACATCGAGAACGTCCCGATCGACCGCCTGCAGGCGTTCTTCCGCCATTACTACCAGCCCGACAACGCGGTGGTGATCATCGCCGGACGCTTCGACGAGGCGCGCGCGCTCGAGGCCGTCGCGCGCACGTTCGGCCAGATTCCGCGCCCGAAGCGCGCGCTGCGCGCGACCTACACCGCCGAGCCCCCGCAGGACGGCGAGCGCACCGTGGTCCTGCGACGCGTGGGCGACGTCCAGATCGCCGCCGCGATGTACCACATTCCGCCCGGCTCGCACCCGGATTTCGTGCCGGTCGACCTCATCACCCAGATCCTGGTCGCCCAGCCCTCCGGCCGCCTGCACAAGGCGCTGGTCGAGAGCGGCAAGGCGACCGCGGCCTTCGGCGCCGAGCGCCAGACGCGCGAGGCCGGGTCGGTGTACTTCGGCGCGAGCGTCGCCAAGAACCTGCCGCTCGACGCCGCGCGCGAGGCGCTCCTCGCGACCGTCGAGGGCTTCGGCGCGCGGCCGGTGACCGACGAGGAGCTGGAGCGCGCCCGCACCAAGATCAAGAACGACATCGAGCAGGTGCTCAACAACTCGCGCAGCCTCGCGCTCACGCTGTCCGAGTTCGTCGCCATGGGCGACTGGCGGCTGCTCTTCTGGTACCGCGACCGGCTGCAGGGCGTCACGCGCGAGGACGTCCAGCGCGTGGCGACGACCTACCTCCGGCCGGCCAACCGCACCCTCGGCCTCTTCCACCCGACCGCGCAGCCCGAGCGCGTGGCGGTCCCGCGCCCCCCGGACGTCGCGGCGATGCTCAAGGACTTCGCCGGCGGCACCGACGTCGCCGCGGGCGAGATGTTCGACCCCACGCCCGAGAACATCGAGGCGCGCGTCATCCGGCGCACGCTGCCCTCGGGCATGCAGCTCGTGATGCTGCCGAAGAAGACGCGCGGCGGGACCGTGTTCGCGCAGCTCGGGCTGCGCTGGGGCGACGAGCAGTCCAAGGCGAACCGCGGCGCGGCGTGCGCAGTGGCGGGCTCGATGCTCGCGCGCGGCACCGCCAAGCGCACGCGCGAGCAGCTGCGCGACGACCTGGACAAGCTGCGCGCGAACGTGAGCGTGAGCAGCGAGGGCGCGACGATCGACACCGTCCGCGCGAACCTTCCCGGCGCGCTCGCGACGGTGGCCGAGATGCTGCGCCAGCCGTCGTTCCCGGAGAAGGAGTTCGAGCAGGTGAAGCGGCAGATGCTCACCTCGATCGACACCCAGCGCACCGACCCGCAGGCCCTCGCCAGCCTGTCGATCGGCCGGCATCTCAACCCCTATCCGCCCGAGCACTGGCTGTACACCCCGACGCTCGAGGAGCGCACGCAGCGCACGCGCGCGGTCTCGCTCGACGAGGCGCGTCGCTGCCACGCCGAGCTCGTCGGGGCCTCGCACGGCGAGCTCGTGGTCGTGGGCGACTTCGACCCGGACGAGGTCGTCCGCCTCGCCGAGAAGCTCTTCGGCGACTGGAAGAACCCCGCGCCCTACCGCCGCATCCCGCAGCGCTACTTCGAGGTGCCGCCGACCGACCGCGTGATCGAGACCCCGGACAAGGCGAACGCCGTGTTCCGGGCCGGGCTCAACCTGAAGCTGCGCGATGACCATCCCGACTTCGCGGCGCTCGTGCTCGGCAACTACCTGCTCGGCGGGACCTCGGACGCGCGCCTGGCGCGCCGCATCCGCGAGAAGGAGGGGCTCTCGTACAGCGTCGGCTCGTGGATCAGCGCGAGCGCGCTCGACGAGGCGGGCGAGTTCGGCGTCTATGCGATCTACGCGCCGCAGAACCGGGCACGGCTCGAGCACGCGGTGCGCGAGGAGATCGCGCGCGCGCTCGCCGAGGGTTTCCCCAGGGCGGAGTTCGAGAACGCGCGCAAGGGCCTGCTGCAGGCGCGCAAAGTCGCCCGCAACAGCGATTCGGCGCTCGCGGCGCGGCTGCTCGCCTACGCGGTCGCCGGACGGACGTTCGCGTGGGACAAGGCGTTCGAGGCCCGCATCGCGGCGCTCACCCCGGACGAGGTGCGCGACGCGCTGCGCCGGCACCTCAGGATGGACGAGCTCACCACGGTCAAGGCCGGCGACTTCAGCAAGGTCACCGCAAAGGCCGCCGAGACGAAGAACGCCGACGCGAAGCCGAACTGACGCCGTTCAGTCGATCGCGTCGTAGCGGATCGCGACGACCTCGATCTCGTCCACGCCCGCCGGCGTACGCAGCGCGACCACGTCGCCTGCGCGCGCCTTGAGCAGCGCCTTTGCGACCGGGGCGACCCACGACACCCGGCCGCGCGCCGCGTCGACCTCGTCCATGCCGACGATGCTCACCGTGCGCGTCGCGCCGCCGCGCTCGGCGTAGGTCACGGTCGCGCCGAAGTACACGCGGTCGTGGTCCCGGCCGGCGTTGTCCACGACCTCGGCCAGGTCGAGGCGCCGCGCGAGGAACCGGATGCGGCGATCCACCTCGCGCAGGCGCCGCTTGCCGTACAGGTAGTCCGCGTTCTCGGACCGGTCGCCGTTCGCGGCCGCCCACGCGATCGTCTCGACCAGCCGCGGGCGCTCGCGCTCCCACAGCTGCGCGAGCTCGGCGCGCAGCCGGCGGTGGCCCGCCGGCGTGATGTAGTTCTTCGCCCCGGCGGGAAGCGGGTCCCCGGCGTCGCGCTCGGCGAGCTCGTCGTCGGGGGCGTCGTCCGTCTGCCTCGTGAAGGCCTTGCTCACGGCGCCATCATAGGCTCGCCGCACCCCCGCAGCCGCCCCTCCCCCGGAGCGCGCCGCCCCGGGATGCCCGCCCCCTCCCGGCAGCGGGTCCGGCCCCTTGGCCGCCCCCGAAGGGAACCAATTCGAGCCCGCCCTGGACTAACGGGGGTGAGCGCCGCGGGAGGGCGCTCGAAGCTCCTCTGACTCAGTCACTCCTCCCCCCCCTTCCGACTGAGTCCCTCACGCCCGCGCGGAGATGCGCGGGCGTTTTTTTTTGGGACCGGGCGGCGCGTGAACGACCTGTCGCCGCCCTGCCCCCAATCTCCCCCTACCCCTGGTCCCCAGAGTCGGGGACGAGGGGGTTACGCGCCGCGGCTAGAATCGGCCCTCCCCCGCGGAGGCCCGATGTCCCAGCCCAGCTCACTCAGGTTCGACACCCTCAGCCTGCACGCCGGCCAGGCCCCCGACCCGCACACCGGCGCGCGGGCGACGCCGATCTACCAGACCACGTCGTTCGTCTTCCGGGACGCCGACCATGCCGCCGCGCTCTTCAACATGGAGCGCGCCGGCCACGTCTACTCGCGCATCTCGAATCCGACCAACGCGGTGCTCGAGGAGCGCATGGCGGCGCTCGAGGGCGGCGTCGCCGGGCTCGCCGTGGCGAGCGGCCAGGCCGCCCTGCACCTCGGGCTCGCCACCCTCGCCGGCGCAGGCGCGCACATCGTCGCGAGCCGCGCGCTCTACGGCGGGTCGCACAACCTGCTCGCCTACACGCTGCCGCGGTTCGGCGTCGAGACGACCTTCGTGGATCCGCGCGACCTCGGCGCGTGGCGCGCGGCGCTCCGCCCGAACACCCGGTGCCTGTTCGGGGAGACGCTCGGCAACCCCGGCCTCGACGTCCTGGACATCCCGGCGCTCGCCGAGATTGCGCACGGGCACCGCATCCCGCTCTTCGTCGACTCGACCTTCACGACGCCCTACCTCCTGCGGCCGTTCGATCTCGGCGCCGATCTGCTCTTCCACTCGGCGACGAAGTTCCTCGGCGGGCACGGGGTGGCGATCGGCGGCGTCCTGGTCGACGGCGGCACGTTCGACTGGGAGGCGTCCGGCCGCTTTCCCGAGCTGACCGAGCCGTACGCGGGCTTCCACGGCATGGATTTCCAGGAGGAATCGACGGTCGCGGCGTTCAGCCTGCGCGCGCGGCGCGAGGGGCTGCGCGACTTCGGCGCGTGCATGAGCCCGGCCACCGCGTTCCAGATCCTGCAGGGCATCGAGACGCTGCCGCTGCGCATGGAGCGCCATGTCGCCAGCACGCGCAAGGTGGTCGAGTTCCTTTGCGGCCACCCCGCGGTCGAGTCGATCGGCTACCCCGAGCTGCCCGAGCACCCGGATCACGCGCTCGCGCGCAGGCTGCTGCCGCGCGGCTGCGGCGCGGTGTTCAGCTTCGCGCTCAAGGGCGGGCGCGCGGCGGGTCGGAAGTTCATCGAGACGCTGGCCGTCTTCTCCCACCTCGCCAACGTCGGCGACGCCAAGTCGCTCGTGATCCACCCTGCCTCCACGACCCACTTCCGCATGGACGACGCGGCGCTCGCCGCGGCGGGCATCGGACCGGGCACCATCCGGCTCTCGATCGGGCTGGAGGATCCGCAGGACCTCGTGGACGACCTCGCGCGGGCGCTGCGCGCGGCGCAAAAGGTCTGACCCATGGACCTCGTCGTCTGCGGCCGCAAAGCCTACGCCTACACCGGCGGGAAGCCCTTCGACTCCGGCCTGCCGTGCGTGGTCTTCATCCACGGGGCGCAGCACGATCACTCGGTCTGGGTCCTCCAGAGCCGCTATCTCGCGCACCACGGCTACGGCGTGCTCGCGCTGGACCTGCCCGCGCACGGACGCTCCGACGGCCCGCCGCTCGAGCGCGTCGAGGCGATCGCGGACTGGATCCCGGCCGTCCTCGACGCCGCGGGCGTCGCGCAGGCGGCGCTCGTCGGCCACAGCATGGGTGCGCTCGTCGCGCTCGACTGCGCGGCGCGATACCCGGCGCGCGCGCGCCGGATCGCGCTCCTCGGGGCCGCGTTCCCGATGCGCGTCTCGGACGAGCTCCTCGCCGCGACGCGCGACGACGAGCCCCTCGCGCAGGACATGGTGAACGTCTGGTCGCACTCGGCTTACGCGCACTTCCCGAGCAACCCCGGCCCCGGCTTCTGGGTGATCGGCGAGAACCTGCGGCTGATGCAGCGCCAGGCGCCCGGAGTCATGCACGTCGACTTCCGGGCCTGCAACGACTACGCCGCCGGCGCGGAGCGCGCGGCGCAGGTCGCCTGTCCGTGCCTGTTCGTCCTGGGGCAGCGCGACGTCATGACCCCGGCGCGGTCGGGACGCGAGCTCGCGCGGCGCGTCAGGGATGCCCGCATCGTCGACGTCGCGGGCAGCGGCCACGCGCTGATGGCCGAAAAGCCGGACGAAGTCCTCGACGCGCTCGTCGCCTTCCTGCACGAGCGGGACTGAACCGGGCACGGCACGCGCGCGGCGCGCACCGCAGAGAGCCGAAAGGTTCCCTCCCCGCCGCGCGCCGCGGCGCACCGTGTCCTGCCGGCCCGGCGCCGCTAGCGCAGCGGCTCGAGCAGGTTGTTGCGGTCGTCCGTCATGGGCGAACCTCCGTCCGTGCCCGCGATCCCTTCCGCGGCGCGGGCGAGCGGCTCAGGCGCCGACCGGCGCCGGCCCGCTCCCGCCCGGCTCGGGCCACGCCCCGGCGGCGATGCGCTCCGCCCAGAGGATGCCCACGATGGTCTTCGCGTCGGTGATCCGGCCGGAGCGCACCCACTCCACCGCCTCGGGGAGCGCGAGCGTGAAAGTCTCCAGGAACTCGCCGTGGTCGAGCCGCCGCCCCTCGTGGCGCAGGCCGCGCGCGAGCCAGAGCTCGATGCCCTCGTTCGAATACGCGCACAGCGGGTGGATGGTGGTCACGCGGGCCCAGGAGCGGGCGCTGTAGCCGGTCTCCTCCAGGAGCTCCCGTCGCGCGGTCGCGAGCGTCGATTCGCCCGGGTCGATCTTGCCCGCCGGCAGCTCCACCAGCTCCCGCCCCAGGGGATAGCGGAACTGGCGCTCCAGCACCAGCTCGCCCGAGTCGAGCAGCGGGATGATCGTCACCGCGCCGGGATGGACGATGTACTCGCGCACCGCCTCCGACCCGTCGGGAAGCCGCACCACGTCGCGCCGCACGTGCAGGAGCTTGCCGTCGAAGACCGCCGTCCCGCTCACGCGGTGCTCGGTGAGGTCCTCGTGGTCGCCGGTGATCATCTCGAAATCTCCGCCCGGAGCGGCGCGCGGGGCGGCACGCCGCTCAGCGCGCGAGGGGATAGAGCCCCTGGACCGCCACCAGGCAGAGCGCCATCAGCGAGCCCGGCATCACGCCCAGGACCAGCATCGCGAGGCCGTTCGCCGAGAGCAGCCAGCGCACGTCCCGGCCCGGGGCGATCGGCCCCGCGTCGCGCGGTTCGTCGAAGTACATCAGCTTCACCACCCGCAGGTAGTAGAACGCGCCGACGAGCGAGAGCAGCACCGCGACCACCGCGAGCCAGATCTGGCCGGCCTTGATGACCGCGTCGATGACCGCGAGCTTGGCGTAGAAGCCGACCGTGGGCGGCACCCCCGCGAGCGCGAACATCAGCAGCAGCATGAGGAAGGCGAGCCAGGGATCGCGCTGGTTCAGCCCGCGGTAGTCGTCCAGCTCCTCGGCCTCGAACCCGGCGCGTGACAGGGCGAGCACCATGCCGAAGGACCCGAGGCTCATCAGCACGTAGACGACCGTGTAGAACATCGCCGCGCTGTAGGCGTCGGGCGCCGAGAACCGGTTGCCGCCCACCACGCCCGCGAGCAGGCCGAGCAGCATGAAGCCCATGTGCGAGATGGTCGAGTAGGCGAGCATGCGCTTGATGTTCGTCTGGGCGATCGCGGCGAAGTTGCCGAGCGCCATCGAGAGCACCGCCATCACCACCAGCATCTGCTGCCAGTCGCCCGCCAGGTCGATCAACCCGTTCACCAGCATGCGCACCGCCATCGCAAATGCGGCCAGCTTCGGCGCGGTGCTGATGAACAGCGTCATCGCGTTCGGCGCGCCGTGGTAGACGTCCGGGATCCACATGTGGAACGGCACCACGCCGAGCTTGAACGAGAGCCCGGCCACGACGAACACGAGGCCGAACACGAGCACCACCCCGTTCACCTGGCCGACCGCGATCACCTGCGCCATCTGGGTGAGATCGAGCGTCCCGGTGGCGCCGTACAGCATCGACATCCCGTACAGCAGCAGCCCGGAGGCGAGCGCGCCCAGGACGAAGTACTTCATCGCCGCCTCGGTCGACGTCGCCGAGTCGCGGTTGAGCGCCACCATCGAGTAGACGCACAGCGACATCAGCTCCAGCCCGAGATAGAGCGCGAGCATGTGGTTGGCCGAGATCATCACCGCCATGCCGAGCGTCGCGAACAGCGCCAGCACGAAGAACTCGCCGCGCAGCATCCCGCGCTCGGCGAGGTAGCGCCGCGAGTACACGAGCACGGCGGCCACCGCCGCATAGACGACGAGCTTCAGCACGTTCGCCATCAGGTCCGCGACGAACATCCCGCCGAACGTGTAGGCGGCCTGGCCGCCGGTGGCGCGCACGACCTGGACGGTCAGCACGAAGCAGGCCGCCAGCGTCGCGAGCGACAGCCAGTGGGTCAGGCCGCGCAGCCGCTCGGGCAGGAAGAGGTCGACGAGCAGGATGGCGGAGGCGAGCACGAGCAGCAGGATCTCGCCGTACGCCGGCAGCAGGATGGGGAGGTCGGACGCGCTCATAGCTTGCCCGCGGCCATGTGCTTGAGGAGGTCGTTCACCGATGCGTGCATCACCTCGGTGAGCGGCAGCGGGTAGATGCCCATCCCGAGCACGGCGACCGCCAGCGAGCCGAGCACGACGAGCTCGCGCGCGTCGAGGTCCGTGAGCGCCGCGACGCGCTCGTTGGCGACCGCGCCGAAGATCACGCGCTTGTACATCCACAGCGTGTAGGCCGCGCCCCAGATCAGCGTGGTCGCGGCGCACAGCGCGATCCAGAAGCTGACCTGCATCGCCCCCATGATGACCATGAACTCGCCCACGAACCCGCTGGTGGCCGGCAGGCCGCTGTTCGCCATGGCGAAGAGCATCATCAGCGCCGCGAACTTCGGCATCGTGTTCACCAGCCCGCCGTAGTCGGCGATCAGGCGGCTGTGCATGCGGTCGTACATGACCCCGATGCACAGGAACATCGCGGCCGACACGAACCCGTGCGAGATCATCTGCACCAGCGCGCCCTCGACGCCGTAGGCGTTGAAGATGAAGAAGCCGAGCGTCACGAAGCCCATGTGCGAGACCGACGAGTACGCGATCAGCTTCTTCATGTCGGCCTGCACCAGCGCCACCAGGCCGATGTAGACCACCGCGACGAGCGAGAGCGTGATCATGAAGCCCGACACGTAGGGGTCGCGCGCGGCGTCGGGCAGGATCGGCAGCGAGAAGCGCACGAACCCGTACGCCCCGAGCTTCAGCATGATCGCCGCCAGCACCGCCGAGCCGCCGGTGGGGGCCTCGACGTGCGCGTCGGGCAGCCAGGTGTGCACCGGCCACATCGGCACCTTCACCGAGAACGCCGCGAACAGCGCGAAGAACAGCCACACCTGCGCCTCCAGCGACAGCGGCACCCGGTACCAGTCGGCGAGCGCGAAGCTGCCGCCGGTCTCGTTGTACAGGTACAGGAACGCGACCAGCATCAGCAGCGAGCCGAGCAGCGTGTACAGGAAGAACTTGAGCGCCGCGTAGACCCGGTTCGGCCCGCCCCACACGCCGATCACCAGGTACATCGGGATCAGCGTGGCCTCGAAGAAGACGTAGAACAGCATCGCGTCCAGCGCCGCGAACACCCCGTTCATCAGCCCCGACATGATCAGGAACGCCGCCATGTACTGCGACACGCGCGTGCGGATCACCTGCCAGCCGGCGACCACCACCAGCACCGTGATGAAGCTGTTGAGCAGGACGAACAGCATCGAGATGCCGTCCACGCCGAGGTGGTAGAAGACGTTGAAGCGCTCGATCCACGGCGTGCGCTCGACGAACTGCATCGCGCTCGTGGCGGAGTCGAAGCGCGTGTACAGCGGCACGGTGACGAGCAGCCCGGCGACCGCGCCCAGCAGCGCGAGCGCGCGGGCGATGCGCGCGTTCTGGTCGCCGCCGGTGGCGAGCACGGCGAACCCGGCGACGATCGGGACCCAGATCGCGAGGCTCAGCCAGTTGGAGGTCTGTTCCACGCCGCCTACCCCCTGCCGAAGAGATCCAGGATGCGCTGCCAGAACCACGGCCGCATCCAGATCGCGAGCGCGAGCGCGAGCCCGATGATCATGGTGAACGCGTACTGGTAGATGAACCCGGTCTGGATCCGCCGCACGATGGCGGCGAACCCGCCCACCGCTTGCGCCGACCCGTCGATCAGCACCCCGTCGATGACGCCGACGTCGCCGCCTTTCCACAGGCCGGTGCCCGCCTTCACCGCCCCGTCGGCGAACACGCGCTGGTTGAACTCGTCGCAGCCGTACTTGTTCTCGAGGATGCGCACCAGGAACCCGAGCCGCGCGCGCAGCACGGCGGGCAGGTCCGGCCGCAGGATGTAGAGGTAGAAGGCGGTGCCGATCCCGGCGACCACCAGCCAGAACGGCGCGCTGAAGAAGCCGTGCGTGATCATCCCGATCACGCCGTGGTAGCTCTGCGCCATCTCCGCCAGGCCGGGGTGGGCGGCGTTGACCACGATCGAGTCGCCGAAATAGTCGCCGAACACCACCCGCCCGATCAGCCAGCCGGCGCCGATGGACGGGAGCGCGAGCAGGACGAGCGGCACGGTGACCACCCACGGGGATTCGTGCGGCGCGTGTCCGTGCGCCCCGTGCGCGGGGTCGTCGTGACCGTGCCCCGCGGCGTGCCGGAACCTCTCCTCGCCGTGGAACGCGTAGAACACCAGGCGGAAGCTGTACAGGGCGGTCACGAACGCGCAAGCGAGCACGCAGTAGTAAGCGAACGTCCCGCCGGGAACCGACGCGAGGTGGGCCGCCTCGATGATCGCGACTTTAGAGAAGAACCCGGCGAACGGCGGGAAGGCCGCGTTCGCGAACGCGCCGACCACCATGACCCCGTACGTGACCGGCAGGTAGCGCCACAGGCCGCCCATCCTGCGCATGTCCTGCTCGTGGTGCAGCGCGATGATCACCGATCCCGCGGCGAGGAAGAGCGCCGCCTTGAAGAAGGCGTGCGTGAAGAGGTGGAAGATCGCCGCCGGGTAGGCCGAGGCGCCCAGGGCCACGGTCATGTACCCGAGCTGCGAGAGCGTCGAGTAGGCGAC
>JAGVSZ010000347.1:0-4172 GCA_019137045.1 Betaproteobacteria bacterium | reverse complement strand
ACGAGCGCGATCAGGGCCATGAAGAAGGCGGTGATCGCGCCGATCACGATGACGAAGGAGAGCGCCGCCTCCGAGAGCTCGAACAGCGGCGACATCCGCGCCACCATGAAGATGCCCGCGGTCACCATGGTCGCGGCGTGGATCAGCGCCGAGATCGGGGTCGGGCCCTCCATCGAGTCGGGCAGCCAGACGTGCAGCGGAAACTGGGCGCTCTTGCCCATCGCGCCGATGAACAGGCAGATGCAGATCACCGAGAGCACGAGCCACGGCGTGCCCGGCAGCACCTCGATCGTGTCGAGCGCGAGCGCCGGGGCCTGCGCGAACACCGTCGCGTAGTCGAGCGTGCCGAAGTACGCCAGCACGAGCGCGATGCCGAGCAGGAAGCCGAAGTCGCCGACCCGGTTGACCAGGAACGCCTTGAGGTTCGCGTAGATCGCGCTCGGCCGGGTGTACCAGAAGCCGATCAGCAGGTACGAGACCAGCCCGACCGCCTCCCAGCCGAAGAAGAGCTGCAGGAAGTTGTTCGCCATCACCAGCATCAGCATCGAGAAGGTGAAGAGCGAGATGTAGGAGAAGAAGCGCTGGTAGCCGGGATCGTCGGCCATGTAGCCGATCGTGTAGACGTGCACCATGAGCGACACGAAGGTCACCACCACCATCATCAGCGCGGTGAGCCGGTCGACCAGGAACCCGATCTCGAAGCGGGTGCCGCCCGACGTGAGCCAGGTGTAGACGGTGCCGTTGAAGGTGTTCCCGTCGAGCACGTCGGCGAGCACCAGGCACGAGGCCACGAACGAGATGGCGACGCCGGCGATCGTGACCGAGTGCGCGCCGGCGCGCCCGACCAGCCGCCCGCCGAGGCCGGCGATGATCGCCGCGAACAGCGGCGCGAGCGGGATGACGAGGTAGAGCGACTTCATTGCGCCTCCCCTATCCCTTCAGCCGGTCGAGATCGTCGACGTTGATCGTGCGCAGGCTGCGGAACAGCACGACCAGGATCGCCAGGCCGATCGCGGACTCGGCCGCCGCGACCGTCAGGATGAAGAACACGAACACCTGCCCGCTGAGGTCGCCGAGGTAATGCGAGAAGGCGATGAAATTGGTGTTGACGGCGAGCAGCATCAGCTCGATCGCCATCAGCAGGATGATGACGTTCTTGCGGTTGAGGAAAATTCCCACCACGCTGAGCGCGAACAGGAACGCCCCCAGCATCAGGAAGTGCGATAGCGACAGCAAGCGGTCTCCCCTTCTCGCGGGGCGCGGGTGCCTGCGGCGCGTCCCGGCCGCGCGGCGGCCCGGGCGCGGCGGCACCCCGCCCCTACTCCTTCTTCTCGGCCGGCATCGACACCAGGCGCACGCGGTCGCGCCGCTTCACCGCCGCCTGGCGGGCCGGGTCCTGGTACTTCGTGTCCTTACGGCGGCGCATCGTCAGCGCGATCGCGGCGACGATCGCCACCAGCAGCAGCACCGCCGCGAGCTCGAACGGGTACACGTAGTCCGTGTACAGCAGCCGGCCGAGCGCCTTGGTGTTGCTGTAGCCCGGCCCCGGGTCGGCGGGCATCGGCAGCGTGCCGCTGGCGTAGTACTTCGCCACCACCACCAGCGCCATCTCGAACACCACCAGCACGCCGACCGCGGCGCCGAGCGGCAGGTAGCGCCAGAACCCCTCGCGCAGCCGGTCGAGGTTGATGTCGAGCATCATGACCACGAACAGGAACAGGACCATGACCGCGCCCACGTACACCAGCACCAGCGCGATCGCGAGGAACTCCGCGCGCAGGAGCATCCAGATCGCCGCCGCGGTGAAGAAGGCGAGCACCAGGAAGAGCGCGGCGTGCACCGGGTTGCGCGCGGTGATGACGCGCAGGCCCGCGAACGCGAGCAGCGCGGCGAAGACGTAGAAGACGAGGAGCTCGATGGTCATCTTCGCCTAGCGGTAGGCCGCGTCCGCCGCGCGCGCCCGGGCGATCTCGGCCTCGTACCGGTCGCCCACCGCGAGCAGCATCTCCTTCGTGTAGTAGAGCTCGCCGCGCCGCTCGCCGTGGTACTCGAGGATGTGGGTCTCGACGATCGAGTCGACCGGGCACGACTCCTCGCAGAAGCCGCAGAAGATGCACTTGGTGAGGTCGATGTCGTAGCGCGTGGTGCGGCGCGTGCCGTCGCCGCGCTCGGCCGTCTCGATCGTGATCGCGAGCGCCGGGCAGACCGCCTCGCACAGCTTGCACCCGATGCAGCGCTCCTCGCCGTTCGGGTAGCGCCGCAGCGCGTGCAGGCCGCGGAAGCGCGGGCTCGCCGGGGTCTTCTCCTCCGGGTACTGCAGCGTGATCTTGCGCGCGAACAGGTGCCGCCCGGTGACCGCGAGCCCCTGGAAGAGCTCGATCAGCAGGAAGGACCTGAGGAAGTCGCGGACGCGTTCGACCATGGTGGGGCCTCGCCTCCCTACTGCCACGGGTTCCACGGCGTCTGCATCCACGCCGCGACCAGCACCAGCCACACGATGGTGAGCGGGATGAACACCTTCCAGCCGAGGCGCATGATCTGGTCGTAGCGGTAGCGCGGGAAGGTCGCGCGGAACCACAGGAAGCAGAAGAGCAGGAACCCGATCTTCAGCACCAGCCAGAAGAATCCCGGGATCGCGTTGAGCAGCGGGGCGTCGATCGGCGGCAGCCAGCCGCCGAGGAACATGATCGTCGCGAGCGCCGAGACCAGGATCATGTTGGCGTACTCGCCGAGGAAGAACACGGCGAAGGTCATGCCGGAGTACTCGACGTGGAACCCGGCCACGATCTCGGACTCCCCTTCCGCGACGTCGAACGGCGCGCGGTTGGTCTCGGCCACCGCCGAGATGAAGTACACCAGGAACATCGGCAGGAGCGGCAGCCAGTTCCAGGAGAGGAAGTTCAGCCCCTCCGCGGCGAATCGGCCGCGCGCCTGGCCGTTGACGATGTCCGACAGGTTGAGGCTCTGCGACACGAGCAGCACGCACACCAGCGCGAACCCCATCGTGGAGTTGGAGGCCCAGCCGGCGATGATCACGCCGTACACGCCCATGGACGTGATCGCCATCACGTACAGCAGGCCGGCGTCGACGTCCGCCAGCACCACCTCGGGGCCGAAGGGGATCACCGCCCACGCCGCGAGCGCCGGCATGAGCGTGAGCATCGGCGCGAGCACGAACAGGAACTTGTTGGCCCCCGCCGGAATGATGAGCTCCTTGAACATGAGCTTCACCGCGTCGGCGATCGGCTGCAGCAGCCCCGCCGGCCCGACCCGGTTCGGACCGATGCGCACCTGCATGTACCCGATGATCTTGCGCTCGGCGAGCGTCAGGTACGCGACGCATCCGAACAGCGGCAGCGTGATCACGAGGATCAGCACCAGCGTCTTGACGAAGACCCAGACCGGCGGCCCCCACTGCGGCCCGAACCAGGCCGACGAATAGCCGGCGAGGGTGGCGACGAGCTCGTTCACGCCGCCCCCTCGAGCGCGTCGATCGGGTCGAACATGCCGCCGAGACCCGCGGTCGTCGGGTGCGCGGCCGCGAGCCGCAGCGCGCCGTCGGGGAGCCGGTCGTCGCGCTCGATCACGACCAGCGCCTCGCCCCCGCCCTGCCTCACGCGCACGCGGCTGCCGGCGGCGATGCCGAGGCGGCCGAGCAGCGCGCCGTGCGCGAACGCGCGCGGGGGCGCCGCGTCGGCGGTCTCCTGCAGCGCCGCCGCGCGCCGCACCACCGGGTCGGCGAAGTAGATCGGCACGTCGGCCACGCGCTCGACCGCAGCGGCCGCCGCCGCGAGGTCGAACGCGATGCCTTCGACCGCGTTCGACAGGCGCGCCGCGACCTCCCCGCCGGGGCAAGCCTCGTCGCGCGCCTGCTCGCTGCGCTCGTAGTCGAAGCCGGGGAGGCCGAGCAGGTTCCCGAGCACGCGCAGGACCTTCCAGCCCGGGCGGGCATCGCCGAGCGGCTGCACGACCGGGTTGAACCCCTGCAGCCGCCCGGCGGTGTTCACGAACGTTCCGGCCGTCTCGGTGAACGGCACGATCGGGAGCAGCGCGTCCGCATAGTCCGCCGCCGTGCCGAGATAGGCCCCGAGGGCGACCACGAAGCCCGCGGCGCGCAGCGCGGCGAGCGCCTGCTGCGGGTTGTACGCGTCGAGCTCGGGCTCGACGCCGAG
>JAGVSZ010000057.1 GCA_019137045.1 Betaproteobacteria bacterium | reverse complement strand
GCGCAGCGCGTCCAGCCGCCGGCCGCCCAGGCCGAGCCCGCCGCCCGCCGCGCCGAGCAGCGCCGCGAGCATGTTCTCGAGCACGGTGAGCTTGCGGAACGTGCGGCTGATCTGGAACGTGCGGCCGATCCCGAGGCGCGCGATCGCCTGCGGCGCCGCCCCTGAGATGTCGCGCCCGTCGAAGTGCACCGACCCGCCCGCGCCGCCCGCCTGCTGGCCGCCCAGCACGCTGATGAAGGTCGTCTTGCCGGCGCCGTTGGGGCCGATCAGGGCGCGCCGCTCCCCGCGCCGCAGCGACATGTCGACGCCGCCGAGCGCGACGAAGCGCCCGTAGGCCTTGTTGACGTTGCGCGCGACGAGCAGCGGCGATTCGCTCACGCCCGCTCCCCGCGCAGCGCGCGCCCGACCCGGCGGACCGCGCCGGCCACGCCCGCGGGCGACGCCAGGACGACCCCGAGCAGGATCAGGCCGATCACCAGCTCCCAGGCCGCGACGTAGCGCGACACGAAAGTCTTCAGCAGCGTGTAGATCACCGCGCCGTAGATTCCGCCCGCGAAGCTGTGCAACCCGCCGATCACCACCATCACCAGCGCGTCGAGGGTGAAGCCGATGCCGGCGTAGTCCGGGAAGGCGTTGCCCTGGTAGACCGCGAACAGCGTGCCGGCGACGCCCGCCAGCGTGCCGGCGATCACGAACGCGGCGAGCTGCACGGTGCGGGGCGCGTACCCGAGCGCGGCGGCGCGGTGCGGCTCCTCGCCGACCGCCCGGATCGCGAGGCCCAGCGGGGAGTGCACCGCGCGCCACAGCGCCAGCAGGCACGCGCTCACGATCACCAGAACCAGGACGCCGAACAGGCGCGGGTCGAGCCCGAAGCGCGGCGCCATGAACTTGGTGATGCCGGTGTCGCCGCCGGTGTAGTCGTAGGCCTGGAAGAGGATGGTGTAGGTGATCTCGCTGCACGCGAGCGTGAGCATCGCGAAGTAGATGTGGGTCAGGCGCACGCACAGCGCGCCGAAGAGGAGCGCGCCGAGCGCCGCCGCGAGCGGCCCGAGCGCGACGCCCGCCCACACCGGCGCGCCCAGCTTGGCGAGCGGGAGCGCGAGCCCGTACGCGCCGAGCCCGAAGTACGCGGCATGGCCGAAGGAAACCATGCCGCCGTAGCTCATCAGCAGGTTGAGGCTCGCGGCGAACAGCACCATGATCAGGACGTCGGTGATCACCAGCGCGGCGCCCTGGCCGAGCGCGGCGAGCAGGAGCGCGGTGCCGAGGACCGCCGGCGCGACCAGCCGCCACTGCACCGCCCCCGCGTCCGGCGCGCTCACTTGCCGACCGTCTGCCGGCCGAGCGAGCGCACGATCAGCACCCCGGCCATGATCAGGAAGATGAGCACCATCGAGAGCCGCGGGTAGTAGAGCACCCCGAGCCCCTTCAGCACGCCCACCGCGAGCGCGGCGGCGAGCGCGCCGTACAGGTTGCCGAGCCCGCCGATGACCACCACGATGAAGGCGGTGACGATCACCGTGGTGTCGAGCAGGTAGTTGATGTTGCCGAACGGCGCCGCGAGCCCGCCGGCGAGCCCGGCGAGGAACGATCCGACCGCGAACACCCCGGTGAAGATGCGCGCCTGGTTGATGCCGAGCAGCGCCACCATGCCGCGGTCGTCGGTCGCGGCGCGCAGCAGGATCCCGGCGCGGGTGTAGCGGATGACCGCCACCATCAGCGCGAGCACCGCGACGCCGGCGCCGAAGATCGCGAGCTGGAACACCGGGAAGTAGCTGCCGCCGACCCGCAGCGCGCCGGCGAGCGCCGCCGGCATCGGCACGACGACGTCGTTGCGCCCCCACACCATCTGCACCAGGTCGCGCACCACCAGCACCAGCGCGACGGTGATGATGAGCTGCATCACCTCGTCGGCCGCGTAGATGCGGCGCAGCACCAGCAGCTCGAACAAGGTGCCGAATACGGCGACCGCCAGCGCGGCGAGCAGCACCGCGACGGCGAAGCCGCCGAGCGTCCCGGGCGCGATGCGGGCGACCAGCTCGTGGGTGAGGAACGCGCCCAGCATGTAGAGCGAGCCGTGCGCGAAGTTGACGATGCGCGTGATGCCGAAGATCAGCGTCAGGCCGGAGGCGATCAGGAAGAGCATCATGCCTTCCATCAGGCCGTTGACGATTTGGACGGCGACCATCGCGCGGCGGCGCCCCGCCGGGGGCGGGCGCAGCCCCCGGTCAGGCGTGCGGGAGAGGCGCTACTTGGCTTTGGCGCGCAGCGCCTTGACCGCCTCTTCGCTCTGCATGGTGCGGTCGGCGCCGATGCGCACGATGTCCTGCAGCACCATGTACGGGTAGCGCGCGTCCTTGCCGACCTTGCCGACCCACGAGGGCGCGTTCATCTGGCCGTCGAGCGCCCGCACCGTCATCGTGCCGCGCAGCCCGTCGTACTTGATCGAGGTGACCGCTTTCATGACGTCGTCGGCCTTCGCGCTCTTCGCCTGCCGCACCGCCGCGGCGTAGAACATCAGGCCGTCATAAGCGAGCACCGCCCAGTCGTCGGGGTCCTTGCCGTAGCGGGCGCGGAAGACGTCCACGAACGCCTTCGCCTTGGGGTTGTCGAGCAGCGCGTAGAACGGCGCGCGCGAGAAGCCGTACATGCCCTTGTCGGGCATGTCGCCGGCCATGCTCTGCAGGAAGTCGACCGTGGTCAGGGTCACCAGGTTGGTCTGGTCGAAGAACCCGAAGCTCTTGCCCTGCTTGACCAGGTTCACCAGGCCGCCGCCGAAGATCGCGCCGTACACCGCGTGCGGCTTCTGCGCCAGCACCGCGGTGATGTAGGAGGTGAGATTGGTCTCGCCGAGCTTGACCGGCACCATGGGCGCGATCTCGACGTCCGGGCGCAGCTTCTTGAGGTGTGCGGCGAAGGCGTTCACCGAGGTGTGGCCCCACTCGTAGTCGTAGGCGAGCGGGACGATCTTCTTCCAGTCCTTGTTGCGCGCGACGTACTCCGCCGCCGCCACCGCCTCCATGAGCGCGTTCGGCTGGGTCTGCCAGTAGTACGGCTGCCACTTCTCGATGTTCGCGGTCTGGGTGGCGCCGATCGCGGTGTAGAAGGGCACCTTGAACTCGGCCGACACCGCCGTCTCGGCCAGCAGCACCGCCGAGGAGCACACGCCGGTGATCATGTCCACCTTGTGGTTGACGATGAGGTCGCGCACCTCGCGCGCGCCCTCGTCCGGCTTGGTCTTGGTGTCGCGCTCGATCACCTCGATCTTGCGCCCGACGAGCCCGCCCGCCTTGTTCAGCTCCTCGACGCCGAGCCGGAAGGCCTTGGTCGCGCCGTCGACGAGCGGCCCGCACACGCCGGACATGTCGGCTGCGTACCCGATCCTGATCGGCTC
>JAGVSZ010000173.1 GCA_019137045.1 Betaproteobacteria bacterium | reverse complement strand
ACAGCCCCGGCTCGTTCGTGCCGTTCACCCGCCCGCTCGTGGCCAGGCAGGCGGTGGACCGGTACACCGTGCGGCTCAAGACCGCCACCGCCTACGCGATGGTGCCCTACGACCTGCAGTCGGTGTTCATCGTGTCCAAGCGCGCCGCCTCCGGCGTGCGGCCGGAGGAGTTCAACCAGGGCAAGGGCGTGATCGGCACCGGTCCGTACTTCTTCGTCGCGTTCAAGCGCGGCGACCGCGTGGAGCTCGAGCGCCACCCGCAGTACGCCGGCCCGCGCCCGCCCTGGGACCGGGTCGTCCTGCGCATCATGCCGAACGACCCGGCGCGGCTCGCCGCGCTGCTCGCCGGCGAGGTCGACGCGATCGAGCAGGTGCCGACCGCCGATCTCGCGAAGCTGCGCGGCAACGCCAAGTTCGAGATCGCGCAGAAGGTGTCGTGGCGGACGATCTTCCTGCACCTCGACCAGTCCCGCGACCGCGTGCCCGGCATCACCGACAAGGGCGGGCGGCCGCTCGACCGCAATCCGTTCAAGGACGCCCGCGTCCGCCGTGCGATCTCGCTCGCGCTCAACCGCCAGGGCATCGTCGAGCGCGTGATGGAAGGCGCGGCGCTGCCGGCCTCGAACCTGGTCGCGCCGACGGTGTTCGGCCACGCGAGCGCGCTGAAGCCCGATCCGTTCGACGCCGAGGGCGCGAAGAAGCTGCTCGCCGAGGCGGGCTTCCCCGGCGGCTTCGCCGCGACGCTGCACGCGCCGAACAACCGCTACGTGAACGACGAGCAGGTCGCGCAGGCGATCGCGCAGATGCTCGCGCGCGTCGGCGTCGCCACGCGGGTGGAGACCGCGCCCGCGAGCGTGTATTTCGTGAAGGCGCGCAACCAGGAATTCGGGCTCGCGCTGCTCGGCTGGGGCTCGTTCTCGGGCGACCTCGCGCTGCGCACGCTGGTGGCGACGTTCGACGCCGAGCGCGGGTACGGGACCTGGAACTGGGGCCGGTACTCCAACCCGAAGGTGGACGGGCTGGTGAGCAGGGCGCTCGCCACCCTCGACGAGGGCAAGCGCGAGGCGCTGGCGCGCGAGGCGATGACCGTGGCGATGCAGGACCATGCGGTGATCCCCCTGCACCACCAGGTGACCACCTGGGCGATGCGCAAGGACCTCGCCTACACGGCGCGCACCGACGAGTACACCCTCGCCCAGTACTTCCGCGCGCGCTAGGCGGACCCGCGCCGCGTGGCCGCCTACCTCATCCGCCGGGCAATGCAGAGCCTCGTGGTGCTGCTCGCGATGTCGGCGCTGGTGTTCGTCGGCGTCTACGCGATCGGAAACCCGGTCGACATCCTCATCAACCCGAACGCCGACCAGGCCGACATCGAGCGCGCGATCAAGGGCCTCGGTCTCGACCGCCCGCTGTGGGAGCAGTACCTCGCGTTCCTGCAGGGTGCGCTCGCCGGCGACCTCGGCAAGTCGTTCGTGTACAACGTCCCGGCGCTCCAGCTCATCCTCGAGCGCATGCCGGCCACGCTCGAGCTGGCGCTCGCCGCGATGATCGTCGCGGTCGCGCTCGGCATCCCGCTCGGGCTCTGGGCGGGGCTCAAGCCGGATTCGATCGCCGGCAGGACCATCATGACCGCCTCGATCCTCGGGTTCTCGCTGCCGACGTTCTGGGTCGGGCTGATGCTGATCATGGTGTTCTCGGTGGACCTCGGGTGGCTGCCCTCGAGCGGGCGCGGGCCGACCGTGCCGCTCCTCGGCGTGCCGGTGTCGTTCCTCTCCTGGGAGGGCCTGAGGCACCTCGCGCTGCCCGCGCTCAACCTCGCGCTGTTCAACCTGTCGCTCGTCATCCGGCTCACGCGCGCCGGCACGCGCGAGGCGCTGGTGCAGGACTACGTCAAGTTCGCGCGCGCGAAGGGGTTGTCGGACGCGCGCGTGATCGGGGTGCACGTGCTGAAGAGCATCTCGATCCCGATCGTGACGGTGACCGGGCTGCAGTTCGGGACCCTGGTCGCGTTCGCGATCGTGACCGAGACGATCTTCGCCTGGCCGGGCATGGGCAAGCTGCTCATCGACTCGATCCACGTGCTCGACCGGCCGGTGATCGTCGCCTACCTGCTGGTCGTCGTGACCTTCTTCATCGCGGTCAACCTCGCGGTCGACCTCGCCTACTCGGTGCTCGACCCGCGCGTGCGCCTCGCCGACGCCCCGGGCTGACCGTGTCCGCCGCGCCCGTGCCCGCATCCGCCGCCGCGGTCGAGACCCCGCTCCAGCGCATCGTCGCGGACTTCGCCGCGAACCGCCTCGCCCTCGCCGGCCTGGCGCTGTTCGCGCTGATTCTGGCGGCCGCGCTGCTCGCGCCCCTGGTCTCGCCGCAGAACCCGTACGACCTCGCGCAGCTCGACGTGATGGACAGCCGCCTCGCGCCGCTCGCGCGCGCCGCCGACGGCAGGTTCACCTACTGGCTCGGCACCGACGACCAGGGCCGCGACATGCTCTCGGCGATCCTCTACGGACTGCGCATCAGCGTCGGCGTCGGCGTCGGCGCCACCCTGTGCGCGCTCGCGCTCGGCGCCGCGCTCGGGCTCGCCGCGGCGTTCTTCGGCGGGTGGCTCGACTCGCTCGTGATGCGCGTGGCCGACATCCAGCTCTCGTTTCCGGCGATCCTCATCGCGCTCGTGCTGCTCGCGGTGCTCGGTCAGGGCGTGGACAAGATCGTCCTCGCGCTGGTGGCGGTGCAGTGGGCGTACTACGCCCGCACCGTGCGCGGCTCGGCGCTGGTGGAGCGGCGCAAGGAGTACGTCGAGGCCGCGCTGTGCCTCGCGCTGCCGGCGCGGCGCATCGTGTTCCGCCACCTGCTCCCGAACTGCCTGCCGCCGCTGATCGTGGTCGCGACGGTCCAGGTCGCGGCGGCGATCACGCTCGAGGCGACGCTCTCCTTCCTCGGGCTCGGCCTGCCGATCACCGAGCCCTCGCTCGGGCTGCTGATCGCGAACGGGTTCACCTACCTCCTGTCGGGCAAGTACTGGATCAGCTTCTTTCCCGGCCTCGCGCTCCTCGCCACGATCGTGAGCATCAACCTGGTCGGAGACCAGCTGCGCGACGTGCTCAATCCGCGGCTGCAGCGATAGCGGACGCGCGGCATGAGCGAGCCGACGCTCACGGTCGAGGGTCTGCGCACCCATTTCTTCACGCGCCACGGGGTCGTGCGCGCGGTGGACGGGGTCTCGTTCGAGATCGGCGCGGGCCGGGTGCTCGGGCTGGTGGGCGAGTCCGGCTCGGGCAAGTCGGTGACCGGCTTCTCGGTCCTGGGCCTGGTCGATCCGCCCGGGCGCATCGTCGCGGGCAGCATCCTGCTGAAGGGCCGCGACCTGCGCCGGCTCACGCCCGCGCAGTGGCGATCGATCCGCGGCAACCGGATCGCGATGATCTTCCAGGACCCGATGATGACGCTCAACCCGGTCCTGCGCATCGACACCCATATGATCGAGGCGGTGCGCGCGCACCAGTCCGTGTCGGTGCGCGCCGCGCGCGCGCGCGCGCGCGACGCGCTCGCGCGCGTCGGCATCCCCTCGCCCGACGAGCGCCTGGCGGCCTACCCGCACCAGTTCTCGGGCGGCATGCGCCAGCGCGTCGCGATCGCGATCGCGCTGCTCAACGAGCCCGACCTCATCATCGCCGACGAGCCGACCACCGCGCTCGACGTGACGATCCAGGCGCAGATCATCGCGCAGGCGCAGACGCTCTGCCGCCAGAGCGGCACCGCGCTCATCTGGATCACGCACGACCTTGCGGTGGTCGCCGGGCTCGCCGACGAAGTGTGCGTCATGTACGCGGGGCGCATCGTGGAGCGCGGCACGGTGGACGAGGTGCTCGACGCCCCGATGCACCCGTACACCCGCGGCCTGCTCGAGTCGGTCCCGAGCCGCAACCGCCGCGGCGCGCCGCTCGCGCAGATCCCGGGAATGACCCCGTCGCTCGTCGATCTCCCGCCGGGCTGCGCCTTCCGGGAGCGCTGCAGCCGCGCGTCCGCGACCTGCCTGACCGACCCGCCGCTCTACCACCTGGGCGGACGGTTCGTGCGCTGCTTCCACCCGTTCCACGCCGAGGACGAGGCGGAGGCCGGGCGATGAGCGGCGCGGCGATCGTGCCGCTCCTCGAGCTGCGCGGCGTGTCGATGCGCTTCGCGAAGCCGCTCGACGCCGCGGGGCGGATCGCGCGCCTCTTCGGCGCGCGCGCACGCGCCGAGGTCGTCCGCGCGGTGGACGGCGTCGATCTCGCCGTCGGCCGCGGCGAAGTCGTCGGGCTGGTGGGCGAGTCGGGCTGCGGCAAGTCGACCCTCGGCCGCATCGCGGCCGGGCTCCTCACGCCGACCGCGGGCGAGCGCCTGTGGCGCGGCGCAGCGGTCGACCGGCTCGCCTCCGGCGCGCGGCGCTCCGCGCAGCTCGCCGTGCAGATGATCTTCCAGGATCCGTACGCGTCGCTCAACCCGCGCATGCGGGTGCAGGACATCGTGGGCGAGGCGCCGCTCGTGCACGGGCTGGTGGCGCGCGCCGCGCAGCGCGACTACGTCGCCGGCCTGCTCGGGCGCGTCGGCCTCGACGCGTCGCTCATGCGCCGCTTCCCGCACCAGTTCTCCGGCGGGCAGCGCGCGCGCATCGGCGTCGCGCGCGCGCTCGCGGTCAGGCCCGAGTTCCTCGTGTGCGACGAGGCGGTCGCGGCGCTCGACGTGTCGATCCAGGCGCAGGTGCTCAACCTCTACATCCGCCTGCGCGAGGAGCTGGGGCTGACGTATCTCTTCATCAGCCACGACCTCGGCGTCGTGCGCCACGTCTCCGATCGCGTCCTGATCATGTACCTAGGCCGCGTGGTCGAGGCGGCGCCGACCGACGAGCTCTACGCGCGGCCGAACCACCCGTACACGCAGGCGCTGCTCGCCGAGGTCCCGCGCATCGACGCGCGCCACCGTCGCTTCGCCGCGATCCAGGGCGAGATCCCGTCGCCGCTCGCGCCGCCGCCGGGCTGCCACTTCCATCCGCGCTGCCCGCACGCGCTGCCGCGGTGTAAGATCGAGCGGCCGGCGCTGCGCGAGATCGCGCCGGGGCGGCTGTCGGCATGCCATCTGAACGATTGAACGATTCAACGACTGAACGGCTGGACGAGCGGCCGCGCGGCACGGCGCAGCCCGCGACCGAGGCGACCGATGAAGCGTGAGGGACCGCTGCCGATCAAGGCCGAGACCTGGGAACTGATCCAGCGTCTGGTCGGCTTCGATACCACCAGCCGCGACTCGAATCTCGGGCTGATCGAGTGGGTGCGCGACTGGCTCGCGCACCAGGGCGTGCGCTCGCGCCTCACCTACGACCCGGACGGCGCCAAGGCGAACCTCTTCGCGACGATCGAGAAGGGCGCGCACCCCGGCATCGTGCTCTCCGGCCACACCGACGTGGTGCCGGTCGACGGCCAGCCCTGGGACACCGACCCGTTCGCGGCGACGCTGAAGGACGGCCGCATCTACGGCCGCGGGTCGGCCGACATGAAGAGCTACATCGCCTGCGCGCTCGCGCTCACGCCGCGCCTGCTCGCGGCCGACCTCCGGTCGCCGGTGCACTTCGCGCTCTCGTACGACGAGGAGGTGGGATGCATGGGCGTGCGCGGGCTGCTCGCCGACCTCGATCGCGCCGGCATCGCGCCCGCCGGCTGCATCATCGGCGAGCCGACGCTCATGCAGCCGGTGGTCGCGCACAAGGGCAAGCGCGCCTACCGGTGCTGCTTTCGCGGCCGCGAAGCCCACTCCGCGCTCACGCCGGAGGGCGTGAACGCGGTCGAGTACGCCGCGCGGCTGGTGGTCCACATCCGGCACATGGCCGAGCGGCTGCGCGACTGCGAACGCCGCGACCACGGCTTCGACGTGCCGTTCACGACGCTGCAGACGGGCGTGATCCGGGGCGGGACCGCCGGGAACATCGTGCCGCGCGACTGCGAGGTGCACTTCGAGTTCCGCTACCTGCCCGGGGTCGATCCCGAGGCGATCGAGCGCGAGATCAAGGACTACGCAGAGCGGGTGCTGCTGCCCGAGATGCGCGCGGTCGACCCCGCGACCTACATCTCGTTCGAGACCAGCGCGGAGATCCCGGGGCTCGACCCGACGGTCGCGCGCGCGGAGCAGGAGCGCATGACCGCGCTCGCCCGCGCGCTCGCCCGCAGCGACGCCACGTCGAAGGTCGCCTACGCGACCGAGGCCGGGCTCTTCCAGCGCGCAGGCATCCCGTCGATCATCTGCGGGCCGGGATCGATCGGCGAGGCGCACAAGCCGAACGAGTTCATCACCCTCGAGCAGGTCGCGCTCTGCGAGGCGTTCATGGACCGGCTGCTCGAGTCGCTCGCGACCTGAGTCGGGTTCTCGACGCCCGGCCGCGGGCCGCGCTGCGCGTGCGGCCGCCCCCGGCGCCGGCCGCGCCGCGCGTGAAATCCGTCACCGCGCGATTCCGCGTGCAACCACAAAATCCGGGGGTCGCGAAGTTCAGGGCCACAAGATGTCGTGGCCCGGGCCCAAGGAGGGGATGGATCCGGGAATCGCCGGAAGCCTCGGTGCGGCGCTGTGGTGCCTCGCCCGCTTCAACGTCCTCGAGCGCGAGCGGCTCGGGTCGCGGCGCGGACCGGCCGCCCGCCTGCGGCGCGCGGCGATCTCCTCTGCCGGCGCCGGGGCGATTCTCGCGGGCGCCGGTACGTGCGTCGCGGCCGGCGCCGCGTTCGCCGCGGCGACCCTGCCGGGGCTGGCCGCGCCCCTGCTCTACACGGCGGCCTGCGCCGCCCTGCTCGTCCTCGTGCTCGTCGTCGAGGCGCTCGCGCTCGCGTATCGCATGCGCTCGGCCAGGGAGCTCGCGCGGCGGCGGCGGCGGCGGACCTCGGTGCGCACGATGATGCGCCTCGGCCCGCACAGCCAGGCGCCGCTCTGACCGGACGACGAGGGCGAGCGCGGCGCCCCCGCGACCGGGCGCGCGCCGCCTACTCGGCCGCCGCGGCCTGCACGTGCTTGGCGAGCTTCTCGCGAATGCGCGCGCCCTTGCCGGTGCGGGCGCGCAGGTAGTACAGCTTGGCGCGCCGCACGTCGCCCTTGCGCTTCACCTCGATCGACGCGATCAGCGGCGAGTAGGTCTGGAAGCTCCGCTCCACGCCCTCGCCGGAAGACACCTTGCGCACGGTGAACGACGAGTTGATGCCGCGGTTGCGCTTGGCGATCACCACGCCCTCGTACGCCTGCAGGCGCTTGCGGTCGCCTTCCTTCACGTTCACGTTCACCACCACGGTGTCGCCCGGGGCGAACGCCGGCACCTCCTTGCCGAGGCGCCCGATCTCTTCCTGCTCGAGTTGCGCGATCAGATTCATCCTTGTCTTCCCTTCCGGTTGCCCTGCTCGTGCTCCGCGCGGAACTCCGCGAGGAGCGCCTGTTCAGGCCCGCTCAACGTCCGCCGTGCCAGCAGGTCGGGCCGCCTGAGCCACGTGCGCCCGAGCGCCTGCTTCAGCCGCCAGCGCTCGATTTCCGCGTGATGCCCGGAGAGCAGCACCTCCGGCACCCGCTCGCCCGCATACGTCTCGGGCCGCGTGTAGTGCGGGCAGTCGAGCAGTCCGCCCACGAACGACTCCTGCGCGGCCGACTGCGCGTCGTTCAGCGCGCCCGGGAGCTGCCGCACGACGGCGTCGATCAGCACCATCGCCGCGAGCTCGCCGCCCGAGAGCACGTAGTCGCCGATCGACACCTCCTCGTCCACCGCGCGCCGCACCAGCCGCTCGTCCACCGCCTCGTAGCGGCCGCACACCAGCACCAGCCGTGCCAGCCCGGCGAGCGCCACCACCTTCGCATGGTCGAGCACCGCGCCCTGGGGCGAGAGCAGGATCACCCGCGCCCGCACTCCCGGCACCCGCGCCTGCGCCGCGGCAATCGCCTTCTCCAGCGGCTCGGGCGACATCACCATTCCCGGTCCGCCGCCGTACGGCCGGTCGTCGACCGTCCGGTAGTGGTCCGTCGTGAAGTCGCGCGGGTTCCACGTCGCGAGACGCCACCTCGACTCCTCCCGCGCCCGCCGCGCGATCCCGTAGTCGGCGACCGCCGCGAACATCTGCGGGAACAGCGTCACGCAGTCGAACTCGATCACGCGCGCGTCCCTACCAGTCGAGCCCCCAGTCCACCTCGATCCGCCGCGCGGCGAGGTCGACGCTGCGCACCACCGCCGGCACGTACGGCACCAGCCGCTCGCCCTTCCCCGCCCCGACGCGCAGCACGTCGTGCGCGCCGTTCGAGAAGAGCCCGGTCACGGTCCCGAGCGCCTCACCCGCGCCGTTCACCACCAGCAGGCCGACCAGGTCGACCCAGTAATGCTCGTCCTGCCCGGTCGCCGGCAGCGCGTCGCGCCCCACTCCGACCGCGCGCCCGCGCAGCGTGGCCGCGCGGTCGCGGTCTCCGTAGCCGGCGAGGCGAGCGATCACGTTCGCCCCGTGCACCGCTGCCGCGGCGACTTCCGCCTCCTGCCAGCCGTCCGGCCCGCCGATCCGCCAGCGCCGCAACCGCACGAGCGCGTCGGGCGCGGTGGTGAAGGGCGCCACCTTGATCCAGCCCTTCACCCCATGGGGCGCCAGCACGCGCCCCATGACGATCACGTTCGCGTCGCTAGGCGGCGGCCTTCTGCTTGCCAAGGGACTTGACGAGGCGCTCGACGGTCGGCGTCAGCCGCGCGCCGTTCTGCCGCCAGAACGCGAGCCGCTCGCCGTCCACGCGGAAGCTCTCGCGGCCCTCGGGCGCCTTCGGGTCGTAGAACCCGACGCGCTCGATGAAGCGCCCGGTGGCGGCGAACTTGTGGTCGGCCGCGACGATGTTGTAGAACGGGCGGTGCTTGGCGCCGCCGCGCGCGAGGCGTATCACAACCATGTGCCTTGGACTCCGAACGGACCCGGTCCGCGAGCCGCGGTGCCGGGGCGAAAAAAGAACGCGATTCTATGCGACTTAGCGACTGATTGGCAAGGGTTTTTCGGCCTGCGGCAGGCCGCCGCCGGATGCCCAAGCCCTTGATCGACCGGGGGATCGTCCCGACTACCGCGGTCCGCCGGGCAAGAGGTGCTTCATCGCCCGCATCATCTTCTGCAGGCCGCCCTTCTGCATCTGCTTCATCATTTTCTGCATCTCGGCGAACTGGTTGAGCAGCCGGTTCACCTCCTGCACCGGCACCCCCGCGCCGGTCGCGATGCGGCGCTTGCGCGAGGCCTTGATGAGCTCGGGCCGGGCGCGCTCCGCGCGCGTCATCGAGTTGATGATGCCCTCGACCCGGGCGAGCGCCCGGTCGTCGAGCGCCTGCGGCGATTGCGCCGCGGCCTGCGCGAACTGCGCCGGCAGCTTGTCGACGAGCGAGGCGAATCCGCCCATCTTCTTCATCTGCTGGATCTGGCCCTTGAAGTCCTCCAGGTCGAAGCCCTTGCCCTTGCGCACCTTCTCGGCGAGCCGCTTCGCCTCGGCCTCGTCGACGCCCTTGCGCGCCTCCTCCACCAGCGACAGGATGTCGCCCATGCCGAGGATGCGCGCGGCCATGCGCTCGGGGTGGAAGGCCTCCAGCCCGTCGAGCTTCTCGCCGACGCCCGCGAACTTGATCGGCTTGCCGGTGACGTGCCGCACCGAGAGTGCGGCGCCGCCGCGCGCGTCCCCGTCGAGCTTGGTGAGGATCACGCCGGTGAGCGGCAACGCTGCGCCGAACGCCTTGGCGACGTTGACCGCGTCCTGCCCCTGCATCGCATCGACGACGAACAGCGTCTCGGCGGGCGCGAGCGCCGCCTCCAGCTCGGCGATCTCCTTCATCATCGGCTCGTCGATGCCCAGGCGGCCGGCCGTGTCCACGAGCAGCACGTCGTGGTAGTGCGTGCGCGCGTGCTCCAGCGCGCGGCGCGCGATGTCGACCGGCTTCTCGCCCGCCGTCGACGGGAAGAAGTCCACGCCCGCCTGCGCCGCGACCGTCTTCAGCTGCTCGATCGCCGCCGGCCGGTACACGTCGCAGGACACCACCAGCGGCTTCTTGCGCAGTTCGCCCTTCAGGTGCTTGGCGAGCTTGCCCGTGGTGGTGGTCTTCCCGGACCCCTGCAGGCCCGCCATGAGGATCACCGCGGGCGGCGCAACCGCCAGCTCGAGCCCCGCGGCCGCACCGCCCATGAGCGCGGTGAGCTCGCGCTGCACGACCCCGACCAGCGCCTGCCCCGGCGTGAGGCTCCCCACCACCTCCTCGCCGAGCGCCTTCTCCTTCACCTGCGCGATGAACTCGCGCACGACCGGCAGGGCCACGTCGGCCTCGAGCAGCGCCATGCGCACCTCGCGCAGCGCATCGGCGATGTTCGCCTCGGTGAGGCGCGCCTCGCCGCGGATCGTCTTCATCGCGCGCGCGAGGCGCTGGGTGAGGTTGTCGAGCATTGCCGCGGGAAATGGGGGCGCGGGATGATGGGATAATCGCCGCGCGATGGGCGAGATTCTACTTTACGCCGTGGCCGCGCTTCTCTACGCGGCGCTCGCCGTGCAGTTCTGGCGCACGCGCGCGCGCGCCGCCGCGCCGCGCCCCGCCGGGCTCGCGCGCTGGGAGCGCGCCGCGATCCTGGTGCCGCTCGCCCTGCACACGTGGCTCCTCTACGCCGGGCTGTTCGCGGCGCCCACGCTGCGCTTCGGGTTCGGGCAGGCGCTGTCGGTGACGCTCTGGCTCGCGGTCCTCATCTACTGGTTCGAGTCGCTGTTCGTGAACCTCGAGGGCATGCAGGCGCTCGTGCTGCCGCTCGCCGCGGTGTGCGTGATCATGCCGGCGGCGTTCCCCGGGCTGACCGCGCCGCCGTACGCGCACGGCGTCGGCTACCGCGCGCACCTGACGCTCGCCATGGCGTCCTACAGCCTGTTCACCATCGGCGCCCTCCATGCGCTGCTGATGGCGCTGCTCGAGGGCACGCTGCACGGCGATCGCCTCGGCCGCCCGCCCGGACGCGGCGAGCGCCACGCGGGCGGGCCGCGCCTGCTGGCGGGACCGCTCGCGAGCCTGCCTCCCCTGCTCACCCTCGAGCGCCTGCTGTTCCGCATCCTCGCGCTCGGCTTCGTGCTGCTCACGCTGACGCTGCTCACCGGCATTGCGTTCTCGGAGGAGGTGTTCGGACGCGCGTTCCGGTTCGACCACAAGTCGCTGTTCGCGGTCATCTCGTGGGTGATCTTCGGGCTGCTGCTCGCCGGCCGCTGGCGCTACGGCTGGCGCGGCCGCAAGGCCCTGCGCTGGACGCTCGCGGGCTACGTCGCGCTGCTCCTCGCTTACGTCGGCAGCCGGTTCGTGCTCGAAGTGGTGCTCGGCCGCGGCGGCGCCTAGCGCCGCACCCGCACCGCGCCGGGGCTATACTGCGCCGGTCGTCCTCCCCGCCCCGCGCCCTTGATCGAAATCTCCCTGACGGCGCAGCTCGTCGCGCTCGCGCTGCTGCTCGTCGTCTCGGCGTTCTTCTCGATCGCCGAGACCAGCATGATGGCGCTCAACCGCTACCGGCTGCGCGCGATGGTGCGCCTCGGGAACCGCGCCGCCGCCCGCGCCACCGTCCTGCTCGCGCGCACCGACCGCCTGCTCGGCGTCATCCTGGTGGGCAACAACCTGGTGAACAGCGCCGCCTCGGTGCTGAGCGGCGTGATCGCGATCAGGCTGCTCGGACAGAGCCAGGTCGCGCTCGCGGTCGCCACCGGCGCGATCACGTTCCTGATCGTCGTGTTCTCCGAGATCACGCCCAAGGTCCTCGGCGCGACCTTCCCCGAGCGGATCGCGCTGCCGCTCGCCTACCTGCTCGGGCCGCTGCTCAAGGCGCTGTACCCGGTGGTCTGGTTCGTCAACCTGTTCCCCACCGCGATCCTGCGCCTGCTCGGCATCCGGCCGGGGACGGCCGGCGAGCCGCAGCGGCTGAGCCCCGAGGAGCTGCGCTCGCTCGTGCTCGAGCAGAGCCACTTCATCCCCAGGAAGCACGCCTCCATCCTCGTGAACCTGTTCGACCTGGAGCGCATCTCGGTCGAGGACGTCATGACCCCGCGCGCCCAGATCGAGGCGATCGATCTCGATGCGCCGGCCGAGGACCTCGCGCACCAGATCGCCACGAGCTACCACACGCGGCTGCCCGCCTACCGCGGCGAGCTCGGCAACGTGGTCGGCGTGCTGCACATCCGGCGCGCGCTCGCGCCGCTGCGCGCGCCCGAGCTCGACAAGGCGGCGCTCGAGGCCCTGCTCGCCGAGCCCTACTTCGTCCCGGCCGACACCTCCGCCGTCGCCCAGCTCCAGTACTTCCAGGAGAACCGGCAGCGGCTCGCGCTCGTGGTGGACGAGTACGGCGAGCTGCAGGGGCTCGTCACCCTCGAGGACATCATCGAGGAGATCATCGGCGAGTTCACCACCGCCGCGCCGGTGAAGGCCTCCGCGTTTGCCTGGGACGACGCGGGGAGCGCGCTGGTCGAGGGCGGGAGCTCGCTGCGCGAGCTCAACCGCAAGCTCGGACTGGCGCTCCCGGTCGGCGGCCCGAAGACCCTGAACGGCCTCATCCTGGAGCACTTCCAGGACATCCCGGAGGGCGGGGTCAGCCTGAAGATCGCCGGGGTTCCGATGGAGATCGTCCAGACGCAGGACCGCGTCGTGAAAACGGTCCGGCTCTTCCGCCCGCAGCCCGTCCCCGAGACCGTGGCGACGCCCTGATCGGACCCCGGCGCCGAGCGGGTCCGCCGGCCCTCCGGCGAGTACAAAAAATCCCTTTCTTCATGGCCTTAGGTGTGAAACTTTAGGCTTTACAAGGCCTCCGGGGGGCATGCATGATGCGTCTTCCTTGGGGCGGCGGATCGCGGCGGGGGGGATGGCGGTCAATCCGAGCTACGGCAGTGCATTGAGCGGTCTCGCGCGGGCCATGGTCCAGCACGGCCGGCTGCCGGAGGCCGTGGCCGAGGAGGTGTCGGTCCAGGCGCGCAACGCGGGCGCCCCGTTCATCGAGCAGCTCGTCCAGAGCCGCCGCCTGAGCCCCCTCGACGTCGCGGAGTTCGCCTCGCACGTCTTCGGCCTGCCGCTCGTCGATCTCGAGGCGCTGGACGCCGCCGCGTTCCCCCTCGACGCGATCGACCGCAAGCTGATGCGCGAGCGGCGGGTGCTGCCGCTGCGCAAGCGCGGCAACCGGCTCGCGGTCGCGGTCTCCGACCCCTCCAACAGCCAGGTGCTCGACGAGGTCAAGTTCCAGACCTCGATGTCGATCGACCCGATCGTGGTCGAGGACGACAAGCTGCGCACCGTCCTCAACCGGGTGCTCGAGCGCGGCGACGTCACGCTCAAGCAGCTCGTCGACGAGGACCTGTCGGTCGAGTTCACCGACGACGAGCAGCAGTCGGCCGCCGCCGAGGCGGCGGCGCAGGAGGTCGACGACGCGCCGGTCGTCAAGTTCATCCAGAAGGTGATGCTCGACGCGATCGCCGACGGCGCCTCGGACATCCACTTCGAGCCCTACGAGCGCTTCTACCGGATCCGCTACCGCATCGACGGCGACCTGCGCGAGATCACGCAGCCGCCGCTGATGCTGCGCGAGAAGATCGCCTCGCGCA
>JAGVSZ010000179.1 GCA_019137045.1 Betaproteobacteria bacterium | reverse complement strand
ATGCCCGTCGCCAGCGCGTAGGCCGAGATCGAGGCGTCGTCGGGCGCCTCGGCCACCACCACGATGTCGTACGGCCCCATGGTCCAGTAGATCTCCTTCATGTTGACCCCGAGCTTCTTCCCGGCCTCCTTCACCGCGTCGGCGCGCTTGGTGGTGTCCTTGACGTTGCGCAGCCCCTGCTCGGTGAAGTTCGCCAGCAGAATGTAAGTTGCCATGGCTCGTCTCCAATAGGTGCGTTCGGTTGCGGGACGGGGGCGCGCCGCGTGCGCAGGCATCGCGCGCGGACCCGATCGACGTGCAGAGCGGTACAAGCAGTACCGAGAGAGGCGGGCCCTGCGGCCCGAAGGTGACGCCCTGGTGCGGCCTCGCGGCCGGTTCCGGATCCTTGTGACAGCGCGGAACGCTGGCAGTCTACTCCCGCGTCGGCGCGGCGCCAACGGCGCGCCGCGCGCTCAGCCGTACGGCCTATTGCCTTCCGGCGCGGCGCGCGGAAGCTACGCAGCGCGCCGTTCCACCACCGGAGACCGCGATGCGCGCGCCCAGGACCCACCGCTACGAGGACGGCCCGACCGCCTGCCGCCCGTCGAGCGCAGTGCTGAAGAGCATCCGGCAGGCGATCCGGAAGAGCCGTGCGTTGTCGAGCGCCGACGTGCGCCTCGCGGCGTACATGGGGCTCGTCGCCGCCGCGGTGGAGCGCCCGACCGGGTTCGACGACGGGGTGTTCTACCCGCCGACCGACCGCGCGCTCGCGCGCGCGCCGGCCAACCGCCCGCTGCGCGCCGCACGCATGGCGCGCGCGGGGGCGGCCGTGCGCAAGCTCCACGCGCTGGCGCTGCTGGTCGATTTCGCCGACAACCGCGGGCGCCGTCCGGCGGCCGACTTCCAGCGCATGCTCTTCGACCCGGCCAACCCGGATTCGATGACGGCGCTGTACCGCGAGATGTCGTACGGGAAGCTGGCGGTCACCGGCGAGGCGGTCGGGTACGTGCGGGCGCCCCGGCCGTACTCGTTCTACACCGACGGCCAGAGCGGGACCGGGACCGGCTATCCGCGCAACACCCCGGGCCTCGTGTTCGACGCGCTCACCGCGTATTGCCGGACGGACAGCCTCGCGCGCTTCGACACCGACGGCGACGGGTACGTCGACGGGATCTTCCTCATCCACGCCGGCGGCGGCGCGGAGGCCGAACCCGACGCGCGCAAGCGCAGCGACATGATCTGGTCGCACAAGTGGACCCTGCCGCAGCCGTTCACCAGCCAGGGCGTCCGGGTGTATGCCTACTCCACCGAACCGGAGGACGGCCGCGTCGGCGTGTTCGCCCACGAGTTCGGCCACGTGCTCGGCATGCCCGATCTCTACGACACCTCGTACCGCTCGGAGGGCGTCGGCCAGTGGTGCCTCATGGGGGGCGGATCGTGGGGCGGGGGCGGCCTGAAGCCCACGCGGATGTCGTGCTGGTGCCTCGCCAAGCTCGGCTGGATCAAGCCGCGCGCGGCGCGCACCGCGCGCTACACCCTCGATCCGCTCGCGCAGGATGCGCGCGACTGCCTGCGGGTGTGGACCGGCGGCAAGTCCGGACCCGAGTACTTCCTGCTCGAGAACCGGCAGGCCACCGGGCGCGACGCGTCGCTGCCCGGCTCCGGACTCGCGGTGTGGCACATCGACGAAGCGCGGTCCGACAACACCAATCCGCTCGCCTACAAGGTGGGGCTCGCGCAGGCCGACGGCCGGCGCGACCTGGAACTCGCGCGGAACAGCGGCGACGCGGGGGATCTCTTCCCGGGGAGCACGAAGACGACGGGCTTCAACGACAGGACCGCACCCTCGTCGCGCGCGCACGACGGCAGCCCGACGGGCGTCGCGCTGAGCGCAATCAAGCTCGCCGACGGCAAAGTGACGGTCAACGTGAAGCGCTGACGCGCTCCGCGCCGCTACGCGGCGCGGATGCTCTGCACGACGGCGCGACCGCCCGCGGGGCCGCCCAGGTAGGTCAGCTCGACCCGGACCCGCCCGCCCAGCGGCAATGCCGCCGCCGGCGGGTCGGGTTGGGCGTAGAACGCCCTCAGCGGCTTGCCCGCCTGCGGCCGCAGGAAATCGGCGCCCGGGTCGGGGGACTCGTTGCGAATGACTTCCAGTTCGAACTCGCCGCCGTAACCGTCGGCGGCCGGGTCGAACTTGCGCAGCCGGGCGGTCACGACGGTCCGGTTGGGTGCGGCTTTCATCGTTTCCATCCTAGGCGCAAGCGCGGCGGCGCGCCACGGGTCGGCTCGCTCCGGCCGGCGCGGGCCGGCCTCGAACCGGGGCTCCCCCTGGTCGGGGCGTCCGCGCCCGTCCCGAACGGGCGCTGAAAGCTCGAAAGCCGTCCAATTTCGCGCCGTAACCCGCGGAACCGGTTGCGCAGCCGGCCCGGGTCTGCCTATTCTTTGGGCACTCGCCGCCGGCGACGACCGGCGCGCCGGGGTGCAACCCGCCCCGGGGACCCTGTCAACACGTCGAGGAAGACCCCATGCGCTCGCTCCATGCGTCCGTGCTCGCGGCGGCCGCGCTCGTCGCCGCCCCGCCGGCCTCCGCGGCCGGCGTCCAGCTCAACGTCTCCGGCGAGGCGCGTCAGGAGATCAACACCCCGCAGTTCCAGGACCGCTACCAGTCGCTCGCGAGCTACCTCGGGGCGAGCCTCGGCACCGACGTCAAGCTCGCGATCGGCCGCGACCTGTCGCGCGAGCTGCAGAAGATGCGCGCCGGCCTGTACGAGGTGCTGGTCGGGCCCGCGCACGTGATCGGCGCGGCGATGCGCTACGGCTACGAGCCGGTGGCGCGCTTCGCCGGAGAGGAGCGCGCGGTGTTCGTCGCGAGCAAGGCGAGCGGCGTGCGCAGCTTCGAGGAGGCGCGCGGCAAGCGCCTCGCGCTCCCGCCCACCGACTCGCTCGCGACCTACCTCGCGCGCGGCGAGCTGAACGCGAAGGGCGTGGTCATCAAGGAGTACTTCGGCGAGGTGAAGGAGCACCGCTACCACGAGGTCGCGCTGCTCGCGGTCGAGTTCGGGCAGGCGGACGTGGCGGTCGCCGACGAGCGCCTCGCGCAGGAGTGGATCGTGCGCAACGGCGGCCAGATCATCCTCCAGACGCGCGCCACCCCGGGCATCGGCGTGGCGGTGAACGCGAAGCTCGACAAGCCGGTCAAGGAACGCATCCGCACCGCGTTCCTCGCGCCCAACCCGAAGGTGATCGCGGCCGCGCCGCTCACCGGCCTGGACATCGCGCGCGTCGAGCCGATCGGCGCCAAGGAGTACGAGTACGTGTCGACGCTCGGCTACTTCACCCCGCGGCAGCTGCCGGGCGCGACGCTCGTCACCGCCGAGGAGGTCGCCGCGCTGATGAAGAAAGGCGCGACGCTCTACGACACGCGCAGCGCGGAGGAGTACGGCGCGAAGCACATCCGCGGCGCGCGCCACCTGCCGTACGGGGAGAAGAGCCGCAAGGAAGTGGGCTTCGACGCGAAGCAGGACCATTTCGACTTGGCGCAGGCGGCGGCGGACCGGAACGCCGCGCTGATCTTCGCCTGCAACGGCCCGGAGTGCTGGAAGAGCTACAAGGCGTCCACCGCCGCCATCGCCGCCGGTTACCGGCAGGTGTACTGGTTCCGCGGCGGCTTTCCAGAGTGGAGCCTGAAGGGGCTGCCGACCGAGTCGGCGCCGGCGGTGGCCGCCCGGCAGTAGGCAGCGCGCCTCACTTGAGGATGCGCCAGAGGTCGCTGTAGTCGTCGGTCCAGAGCCGCACGCGCCTGTCGCTCTCGAGCGGCGCGGCGGCGCCCGCGAGCGGCGGGCGCTCGAACACCCCGGGGTCGTCGGCGATCAGCACCCACGTCGAGCCGTACACGCCGCGCGCGTCGTCGGAGTCCTCGTCCACCAGGCGCGCGTGGCGGCCGAACCGGGCCGCCGCCGCGCGCAGCACCGGCTTGAGGTCGAGGTAGCGGTTCGAGATGTGCACCGCGAGGACGCCGCCCGGCTTGAGGTGGCGGAAGTAGGTCTCCAGGGCCTCGGCGGTCAGCAGGTGCACCGGGATCGCGTCGCTCGAGAACGCGTCCATCGCGAGCACGTCGAAGCCCTGCGGCGGCTCGCGCTCCAGCGACAGGCGGGCATCGCCGAGCGACATCTCCACTTTCGCGCGCGTGTCGGCGACGTAGGTGAACTGCGCCCGGGCGAGCTCGATCACCTGCGGGTTGATCTCGTACAGGCGGAAGCTGTCGCCCGCGCGCCCGTACCCGGCGAGCGTGCCCGCCCCCAGTCCGATCACGCCCACGCGCACCGGGCCGTCGAGGCCGGCGGCGAGGATCGCGCGGCCGACCCCGGAAGTCTCGCCGTAGTAGGTCGTCACCCACTTGCGCCGCTCGGGCACGGTGAACTGCTTGCCGTGGGTGATCGACCCGTGCGTGAGCACGCGCTCCTGCTCCGCGCCGAAGCCCGAGTCCCGCACGCGCATCGCGGCGTAGAAGTTGCGCACCCGGACGGTCGTGTCGCGGGCGTACCCGTCGTAGATCCACCACAGCGTGCCCGCGAGCGCCACCGCGAGCGCGCCCGCGCCGGCCACCACCGCGCCGCGCAGCGCGCCCGCGATGGTGTGCGCGTCGAGCGCGAGCACCAGCGCCGCCATCGCGGCCATCATCACCAGGCCGACCGGCAGCTCGTACAGGTCGAGGAAGACGCGCGGCGCGACCAGCCCGACGAACACCCCGCCGAGCGCGCCGCCGATCGAGATCGCGAGGTAGAAGCCGGTCAGGTAGCGCGGCGCCGGCTTGAGCCGCACCAGCTCGCCGTGGCACACCATGCACGCCGCGAACAGCGTCGCGGCGTACGCCGGCAGCATCACCCACAGCTCGGCGTGGCGGAAGTCCGCGTGCAGCAGCGCGGTCACGCCGGCGAGGCCCACCGCGGTGAGCGGCAGGTAGATGCCGCGGCGGTACCAGCCGCTGCCGTCGAAGGCGAGGATGAACGAGAGCAGGTAGAGCGCGAGCGGCAGCACCCAGATGAACGGAATCGGCGCCACGTTCTGCGACAGCTGGCTGGTGAAGGCGAGCAGCAGCACCGAGGCGGTCGCGGCGAGCGCGCCCCAGAGGAGGTAGCGCCCGGCGGCCGGCGGCGCGTCCGCGGCGGCGGCGCCCGCGGCGACTTCCCACGACGCGCCGCGGCTGCGCCAGGCGAGGACCGCGCACGCGAGCGCGAACACGATGAACGCCCCCGACCAGCCGAGCGCCTGCGCGCGCGTCGGCAGCCACGGCTCCACCGCGACCGGATAGGTGAGCAGCGCGAGCATCGAGCCGGCGTTCGAGAGCGCGTACAGCCGGTAGGGCAGCGCGCCGCGGTGCGCGCGCGAGTACCAGACCTGCGCGAGCGGCCCGGTGGTGGCGAGGACGAAGTACGGCAGCCCGACCGTCACCGTGAGCAGCCCGAGGATGTGCGCGCCGGGATCGCCGTCGCCCGCCGGCTTCCAGCCGGCGTCGGGCACGATCGGCAGCGCGGCCGCCGCCAGCGCGAGCAGCGCGCAGTGCACGATCGCCTGCGTGCGCGCGCCGAGGCGGCGCGTGGTCCAGTGCGCGTAGAGATAGCCGCCGACGAGCAGCAGCTGGAAGAACAGCATGCAGGTCGTCCACACCGCCGCGCCACCGCCGAACCAGGGCAGGATCATCTTCGCGATGATCGGCTGCACCTGGAAGAGGAGGAACGCCGACAGGAAGATCGTGAACGCGTGGAGCATGCGCTGCGGCGCCGCCGCTGCGGCGCGCCGGTCGGCTAGGGCGCGATTCCCGGCATGTCGAAGCGCGCGGCCAAGAGGTCGCTCACCAGCGTCGCGCGCTGCTCCACCGTCAGCTCGACGAGCGGCGGGCGCACGGCGAGCCAGTCCGGGTCGGCGGCGTAGTGCGCGATGCACGCCTTGAGCGCGGGGATCATCGAGACCTGGGCCTGGAGGATCCGGCGCACCTCGTCGATGCCGGCCTGGAGCGCCTCCGCCCCGGGCGACTGCCAGCCGCGATATGCGCGGTCGATGCCGTGCGGGTTGACGTTGGCGCCGGCGGTGATGCAGCCGACGCCGCCGGCGCGCAGGGTGCGCAGCAGGAAGACCTCGCTCCCCGCGAACACGTCGAAGCCCTGCCGCGCGAACGCGTCGATCAGCGCCTTGGTGTTCGCCCAGTCGCCCGAGCTGTCCTTCACGCCGGCGACGGTCTCCGGATAGGCCGCGAGCAGCCGCTCGATCAGACCGAGCGTGATCGGCACCTGCGCCACCGGCGGGATGTGATAGAGGTAGAGCTGCAGCCGGGCGTCGCCGACGCGCTGGATCACCTCGCTGAAGTTGCGGAAGAGGCCTTCGTCGGGCACGCCCTTGTAGTAGAACGGCGGCAGCATCAGCACCCCGGCGCAGCCGAGCTTCGCCGCGTGCGCGGTGAGGCGCACCGAGTCGGTGAGCGCCGCGCAGCCGGTGCCCGGCATGAGTTGCGCGGCCGGCACGCCGCCCTCGACGAGCTGCTCGAGCAGCGTCATGCGCTCGTCGGCGGAGAGCGAGTTGGCCTCGGAGTTGGTGCCGAACACGGCGAGCCCCGAGCAGCCGTGCGCGAGCAGCCACTTGCAGTGGCGCACGAAGCGCCGCGCGTCGGGCGCGTAGTCGCTCCGGAACGGAGTGACGACCGGCGCGAGCACGCCGCGGAGCCGCTGGGTCATGCGCACCTCGGGGGAATGCGGGCGGCGGTGAGCGCCCGCGCGGCCGCGATTCTAGCGCAAGCCCCGGCCGCGCCCGCGCGGGCGACTCACTTCCGGGCGAGCACCCAGTCGACGACCTGCCGCAGCTCGGCGTCGGAGAGGGCGGCGTTCGGCGGCATCGGCGTCTGCCCCCAGGTCCCGGCCCCGCCCGCGCGCACTTTTGCGGCGAGCCGGGCCGCCGCCCCGGCGTCGCTCCGATAGCGCGCGGCGATCGCCTTGAACGCCGGCCCGACCAGGGGTTTGTCGAGCGCGTGGCAGGCGGTGCAGCCGCTCGTGTTGAGGAGCTTGCCGATCGGGTCGCCCGGGTCGATGCCCGTCGCCTGCGCCGCCGCGTCGGCATGCGTGTCGGCCGAGGGCGGCGGGGCGGGATGCGGGCCGTAGTAGGTGACCAGGTAGTCGATGATGATCGCGCGCTCGGCGTCGGTCGCGGGCGGCATGCCGCGCGACACCATGTTGACGAAGTTGTCCGTCCACTCGTCGCGGGTGAGCCGGGAGCGCGTGATGTGGGTGACGTCGTGGCAGGTCCCGCACTTCGCGTTGACCAGGCCGACCCCCGGCCCGGAGACGAGCTGGCTGTCCTGCGCGGCGGCGCTCGCCGCGCAGGCGAGCGCCGCGACCGCCGCGAGGCTACGCAGGGACAACGACGACCCCCACGCGGTGCACCCCGTTCCAGAAGTATCCGAGCGGGTTCCACGCCGACACGATCGGCTGCGCGTTGCCGCGGTCGTCCCACGCGCGCGCGAGCAAGGTCGTGTACCCGAAGCGCTCGGGCTCGAAGTCGAACGTGAAGGTGCGCCACGCGTAGCGGTCGCCCTGCCGCCCGAGCCGGGCGCGCTGCCAGGTGATGCCCTCGTCGGTGGAGATCTCGACCCGGTCGACGCTGCCGGTGCCGACCCAGGCCTTGCCGCGCACGGTCGTCCTGCGCCCCGCCACCACCTTTGCGTTCGGCGCCGGGGACGTGATCATCGACTTGATCGGCCACGCCTCGGTGCTGAGGGCGTCCGGCGGCATCTTCTCGCCCGGCGCGATCGGGAACTTGGGCACGCGGTAGCTGTTGTCCATGTACGTGCCCTTGAAGGGCGCGTCGAGCAGGGTGAGCGTCTGCAGCCACTTGGTCGAGGCCGAGCCCACCCAGCCGGGGACGACGAGCCGCAGCGGATAGCCGTGCACCTTCGGCAGCGGCCCGTCGTTCATGCCCCACGCGACCAGCGTGTTCTCGTCCATCGCCTTGGCCATGGGAATCGAGCGGATGACCGGCGCCGCGGTCGGCACCGGCCCGAAGTCGCCGCCCTGCCCCGCGACGTGCACCGCGTTCGACTTGACGCCCGCCGCCGCGAGCACGTCGCGCAGCCGCACGCCCGTCCACTGCGGGCAGCTCATGCCGCCCGTCGGCGGCCACGGCGTGCCGCGCGCCTGGGGGCTGTACGAGGACCGGCCCGAGCCGGCGCACTCGAGCATTCCCTGCAGCGTCACCACCGGAAAGGCCCGCTTCAGCTCCTCGACGCCGAAGGCGAGCTCCTTGTCCACCAGCCCGGTGACGCGCAGCTGGTGGCGCGCGGCGTCGAGGTCCGGGGTGAGCAGGTTGTTGCGCACGAACACGCGGTTGTTCGGCGTCACGTCCATGTCCTGCGCGTCCGCCGGCACGCTGCCGGTCAGCGGGCGCTCCGAGTGGGTCTTGAAGACGCTCGCGTCCTTCTCGGCGAGGACGGCCGCATTGGGGATCGTTCCCGGGGGCACGACCTCGGGCTTCGCGGCCTGGGCGAGGGCCTCGCGCGGCAGCGCGGCGCCGCCGAGGAGCGCCAGGGCGCCGCCGGCGCCGAGGCGCTCGAGAAACCCGCGCCGGGGGAGATCGTTGCGCAATTCGCGTTCGCTGGACATGGTGGCGATGCTCCTCTGCTCGATGGGTCGATTGTCGTTGTGTGCCCGCTCTCTGGTGACGCATCTTTTCTGCCGGGCCGGCGGGGCGAGTATAACCGCGCGCGCACGCGCCGTTCGCCGCGCCGATGCGGCCGCGACCCGGGCCATGCCCTGCGCCGTTTGACAAATGAGGGACGCCCTCCTAGTCTGGGGCGCCAAACCGCGGCGCGCCGCACGCGCCGGGCCATCGGAGGAGGAGACCATGAAGAAGACGCTCGTCGCCGCGCTCGCCGCGGCTGCGCTCGCCCTGCCGCTCGCGGCCGCCGCGCAGACGACCACGCTCAGGATCGTGAGCGCGTTCCCGGAGTCCTCGTTCTACGTCACGCGCCTGCTGACCTGGATCCGGAGCGTGAACGAGGAAGGCAAGGGCGTGCTGCAGCTCAACTTCATCGGCGGGCCGAAGGCGATCCCGACCTTCGAGGTCGGCAACGCGGTGCGCACCGGCGTGGTGGACATGGCGATGTCGACCGGCGCGTACTACACCAACGTGTTTCCCGAGTCCGACGCGCTCAAGCTCACCCGGATGCCGGTCGCCGAGCAGCGGCGCAACGGCGTGTTCGACTACATCCAGAAGGTGTGGGCGGAGAAGGGCAACATGGTCTACCTCGCCCGCATCGTCGAGCACCAGCCGTTCCACCTCTACCTCAACAAGCCGATCGACAAGCCCGACCTGAAGGGGCTCAAGATCCGGGTCACCCCGGTGTACCGCGACTTCTTCGGCGCGCTCGGCGCCACCGTGATGCAGACCGCGCCGGGCGAGCTCTACACCGCGCTCGAGCGCGGCGTGGTCGACGGCTACGGCTGGCCGATCGGCGGCATCTTCGACAACAACTGGAACGACCACACCCGGTACCGCGTCGACCCGGGGTTCTACGACGCCGAGGTCTCGCTGCTCCTCAACCAGGACGCGTGGAAGAAGCTGAGCGCCCGGCAGCGCGACTTCCTCCTGACCCAGGTGCGGCTGCTCGAGAACCGCAACGACTACTGGAAGGTCTACGGCGAGCAGGAGACCGAGCGCCAGGCGAAGGCCGGCATCAAGGTCATCCGCCTCCAGGGCGCGCAGGCGCAGGAGTACGTCGACAAGGCGTACGCGGCGGGCTGGGCCGGCATCATCAAGAACAGCCCGGTGTACGGGCCGAAGATGCGCGAGCTGTTCAGCCAGAAATAGCCGCCCGCGACATGCGCGCCTACCGCGCGCTGCTGCACGCCTGCGCGGTGGTGGCGGCGCTGCTGCTCGGCCTCACCGCGCTGCTCGTCACCGGGGACGTCGTGGCGCGCAACGTCGGGCTCGGCACGCTGCCGTGGATCCTCGAAGTCTCGGAGTACGTGCTGCCGCTCGCGACCTTCCTGGTCGCGCCGTGGCTGCTGGCGCGCAACGAGCACGTGCGGCTCGACATCCTGCTCACCGCGCTCCCGCCGCGTCTCGGACGCGCGCTCGCGTGGGCCGGGGACCTGCTCGGGCTCGCCGTGTGCGCCGTGTTCGTGGTCTACGGGGTGCGGGCGATCGCGAGCTCGGCGCAGCAGGGTTCGCTCGTCATCAAGTCGGTGGTGTTCCCGGAGTGGTGGCTGTACGCCCCGGTGCCGGCGTGCTTCGCCCTGCTCGCGATCGAGTTCGTGCGCCGGCTGACCGGGCGCGGCGCGTCCGGATTCGCCGGTCCGCATGCCTGAGCGGCGCTAGCGATGGTCTGGTGGCTCGCCGCGACCGTGCTGTTCGGCCTGCTGATGGCGCTCTTCGCCATCGGCCTGCCGGCCGCTTTCGCGTTCTTCGGCATCAACGCGGTCGGCGCATGGGTGTGGCTCGGCGGCGACCCGGGCCTCGTCCAGATGATCCGCAACGGCGTGGCCTCGATCTCGCAGTTCTCGCTCACCCCGATCCCGTTCTTCGTCCTGATGGGCGAGGTGCTGTTCCACACCGGCGTCGCGATGAAGGCGATCGACGCGATCGACCGCCTGATCTGGCGCGTGCCCGGCCGCCTCTCGGTCGTCGCGGTGGTGGCGGGGACGGTGTTCTCGGCCATCTCGGGCTCGACGATCGCGACCACCGCGCTGCTCGGCAGCCTGATGCTGCCGGAGATGCTGCGCCGCGGCTACCACCCGAAGATGGCGATGGGCCCGATCATGGCGATCGGCGGGGTGGACATGCTGATCCCGCCCTCCGCGCTGACCGTGCTGCTCGGCAGCCTCGCGAGCATCTCGATCGCGGAGCTGCTGATCGCGGGCATCGTGCCGGGCGTGCTGCTGTCGGTCGCGTTCGTCGCCTACATCGTCCTGCGCGCGGCGCTGCAGCCGTCGCTCGCCCCCGCGTTCGAGCACGAACGCCTGCGGGCGTGGGACCGCTGGCGCCCGCTGCTCGTGTACGTGCTGCCGCTCGTGATCATCTTCGTGGTGGTGGTGCTCGCGATGGCGGCGGGCTGGGCCACCCCCACCGAGTCGGCCGCGGTCGGCGCGGTGGCGACGGTGGCGGTGGCGTGGGCGTACCGCTCGCTCACCTGGTCGAACCTGCTGCAGGCGCTGCTCGGAACGGCGGGCATCTCGGGCGTGATCCTGTTCATCATCGTGGGCGCGACCACTTTCGCGCAGATCCTGACCTTCTCCGGCGCCACCAACGGCCTGGTGGAGGCGATCCGCGGCGCCGAGCTCGCGCCCTACGTCGTGCTCGGCACCATGATGCTGATCCTGCTCGTGCTCGGCTGCTTCATCGACCAGGTGAGCATGATGCTCATCACGCTGCCGTTCTTCATGCCGCTCGTGCAGCACTACGGGTTCGATCCGGTGTGGTTCGGCGTGCTGTTCCTCATCTGCATGCAGCTCGGACTGCTCACCCCGCCGTTCGGCATGCTGCTCTTCACGATGAAGAGCGTTGCGCCGAAAGAGGTTACGATGCAGCAAGTGTTCGGCGCCGTGACGCCGTACGTCGTCTTCGGGTTGCTCATGCTCGCGCTGGTGATCGCATTCCCCCCGCTGGCGACGTGGCTGCCCAAGACCCTGTTTGCAAAGTGACATAGCGGTGGAACGGTCGTTCAAGGAAGAGGTGGCCCTGCTGCGGCTGGGCGCGGGCGAGACCTTTCACGGCGAAGGCATCCTCGCGGTGACCAAGGCGCTCCTGCAGTCGGGCGTTTCATACGTCGGCGGCTACCAGGGCGCGCCGGTCTCGCACCTCGTCGACGTCCTCAACGACGCGCGCGACCTCCTCGACGAGCTCGGCGTGCACCTGGAGACCAACGCCTCCGAGGCCGGCGCGGCGGCGATGCTCGGCGCGTCGATCAACTACCCGATCCGCGGCGCGGTGGCGTGGAAGTCGACCGTCGGGACCAACGTGGCCTCGGACGCGCTCGCCAACCTCGCCTCCGCCGGGGTGCGCGGCGGCGCGCTGATCGTGATCGGCGAGGACTACGGCGAGGGCTCCTCGATCATGCAGGAGCGCTCGCACGCGTTCGCGATGAAATCCCAGATCTGGCTGCTCGACCCGCGTCCCGACCTGCCCACGATCGTGCGGATGGTCGAGCAGGGCTTCGAGCTCTCGGAGGCTTCCAGCACGCCGGTGATGCTCGAGCTGCGCATCCGCGCCTGCCACGTCCACGGCACCTTCACCGCCGGGCCGAACCGCGAGCCGGCGATCTCGCGCAAGCGCGCGCTCGCCGATCCCGCGTTCGACTACGGCAAGATCGTGCTGCCGCCGTCGAGCTACGCGCAGGAGAAGCAGAAGGTCGAGGTGCGCTGGCCGAAGGCAGCCGAGTTCGTGCGCGCGCGGGGCCTGAACGAGGTGTTCCCGGGCGACCTGGAGGAGGTCGGGATCGTCACCCAGGGCGGGCTGTACAACATGGTGATCCGGGCGCTGCAGCAGCTCGGCCTCGCCGACGCGTTCGGCGCATCCCGCGTCCCGATCTACTGCCTCAACGTCACCTACCCGCTCATCCCCGAGGAGATCGTTGCCTTCTGCGCCGGCAGGCGGCACGTGCTCGTGGTCGAGGAGGGCCAGCCGGCGTTCATCGAGGACGCGGTGCTCGCCGCCCTGGGCCGCGCCGAGGTGAACGCGACGAAGATCCACGGCAAGGGGTGTTTTCCCAAGGCGGGCGAGTACACCGGCGAGGTCATGCTCGAGGGCATGGCGCGGTTCATCGAGCGCGCCGCCCCGGCCGGGGTCGACGGCGCGCAGGCGCGCGCGACGCGCGACCGGCTGCTCGCCCCCAAGGCGCGCGCCGCCGAGCTCCTCGGCGAGCCGGTGCCGGGGCGCCCGCCGGGCTTCTGCGTGGGCTGCCCGGAGCGCCCGGTGTTCTCGGCCATGAAGCTACTCGAGCGCGAGTCGGGCGCGTTCCACGTGTCGGCCGACATCGGCTGTCACCTCTTCTCGACCCTGCCGCCGTTCAACATCGGCAACACCGTGCTCGGCTACGGGCTCGGGCTCGCGAGCAACTCGGCGATCGACCCGCTGTTCGGCCGCCGCACCGTCACGATCATGGGCGACGGCGGCTTCTGGCACAACGGGCTCTCCTCGGGCGTGGCGAACGCGGTGTTCAACAAGGACGACGGCATCCTCGTCATCATGAACAACGGCTACACGTCGGCCACGGGAACGCAGCACATCCCCTCCTCGCCGCACCAGCCCGAGGAGAAGATGACCGGGATGTCGATCGAGCAGGCGCTGAAGGGCGTGGGCGTGCAGCAGGTCCGGCGCGTCACGACCTACCAGGTGGCGCGCATGGCCGCGGCGCTGAAGGACGCGATGGCCTCGCCGTTCAAGGGGCTCAAGGTGATCATCGCCGAGAGCGAGTGCCAGCTCGAGAAGCAGCGCCGGCTGCGGCCGCAGGTCGCCGCGGCGCTGCGGGCGGGCGAGCGCGTGGTGCGCACGCGCTTCGGGGTGGACGAGGACGTGTGCTCGGGCGACCACTCCTGCATCCGGCTCTCCGGCTGCCCGTCGCTCACGGTGAAGGACTCCGCCGAT
>JAGVSZ010000032.1 GCA_019137045.1 Betaproteobacteria bacterium | reverse complement strand
GACCCTACGCGCACGCCTTCCACTCGCGCGGACGCGACGCCGAGAGCGCCGCGGTGGTGGCCGAGCTCGAGCGCCTGCGCGCGGCGGGCGAGGCGATCCGCGGCCTCGGCATGCGCTTCAACGCCGGCCATGCGCTCAACTACGCGAACGTCGAGCCGGTCGCGATGCTCCCCGGCGTCCGCGAGCTGCACATCGGCCACGCCATCGTGAGCCGCGCCGTCTTCGTCGGCATGCGCGAGGCGGTGCGCGAGATGAAGGCGCTGATCACCAACGCCGCGATGCGCGCCTCCATCCGGGAGCGGCGGTGATCCTCGGCATCGGCACCGACCTGGTGGAGATCGGACGCATCGAGGCCGCCCTGGAGCGCTGGGGGGAGCGTTTCGCCCGCAGGATCCTGGTGCCGCGCGAGCTCGACCGCCTGGCGCGTCACCGCAAGCCGGCGGCCTACCTCGCCAAGCGCTTCGCCGCCAAGGAGGCGTTCTCGAAGGCGATGGGCACCGGGATCCACGCGCCCGTGAGCTGGCAGAACATCGGCGTGGTCAACCACGCCTCCGGGCGGCCCATGCTCGAGCTCTCCGCGCCGCTCGCGGCGCTGGTCGCGCGGCGCGGCGTGCGCAGCGTCCATGTGAGCCTGACCGACGAGCGCGGGATGGCCGCCGCGTTCGTCGTGCTGGAAGGGGAGAGCGGTGCCGGTTGAGCGTGCGCTCGGCCCGGTGATGGTGGACGTCGCCGGCCTCGCGCTCGACGCGCACGAGCGCGAGCTGCTCGCGCACCCGCTGGTGGGCGGGGTGATCCTGTTCGCGCGCAACTACGCCGCGCCGGCGCAGCTCGAGGCGCTGACCGCCGCCATCCACGCGCTGCGCGACCCGCCGCTGCTCATTGCGGTCGATCACGAGGGCGGGCGCGTCCAGCGCTTCGTGGAAGGATTCACGCGCCTTCCGCCGATGCGCGCGCTCGGGCGCCTGTACGACCGCGAGCCGGCGCTCGCGTCGAACCTCGCCGGGGCGATCGGCGTGGTGCTGGCTGCGGAGCTGCGCGCGCGCGGCGTGGACTTCAGTTTCGCGCCGGTGCTCGACATCGACTTCGGCGCGAGCAGCGTGATCGGGGATCGCGCCTTTCACGCCACCGCCGCCGGCGTGACCGCGCTCGCGCGCGGTCTGGTCGCCGGCCTCGCCCGCATGGGCATGGGCGCCGTCGGCAAGCACTTCCCCGGCCACGGCTACGTGCGCGCGGATTCCCATCTCGAGGTCCCGGTCGACGAGCGCGATCTGGCGACCATCATGGCGAACGACCTCGTGCCGTACCAGGCGCTCGTCGGACACGGCCTCGCCGGGGTGATGCCGGCGCACGTCGTCTACCCGCGGGTCGACGCGCAGCCCGCGGGGTTCTCCCGCGTGTGGCTCGCCGACATCCTGCGCGGCCGGCTGGGATTCGACGGGATCGTGTTCAGCGACGATCTCTCGATGGAAGGGGCGAGCGTCGCCGGCGGCATCGTCGAGCGCGGCCGCGCGGCGCTCGACGCCGGCTGCGACATGGTGCTCGTGTGCAATGCGCGCGCCGCCGCCGAGCGGCTGCTCGACGGGATCGGGCCCCGCGCGCTCGATCCGGGCCGCGCCGCGCGGATGAGGACCGGGGCGGGAAGTCCCGCGGACCATCGGGCGGCCGCGGCCCAGGTCCAGGAAGCGATCGGGGCCGGGCTGATCGCCTGAGCGCTCAGGCGCGCTCGATGTACGCGCCGTCGTCCGTGTTGACCCGGATCCGCTCGCCCTTCTCGACGAAGGGCGGCACCTGCACGGTGATGCCGGTCTCGAGCGTCGCCGGCTTGAACGAGGTGGTCGCGGTGGCGCCCTTGATGTTCGGCTCGGTGTCGACCACGGTCAGCACGACGCTCGGCGGCAGCTGCACCGCGATCGGGCGGTCGTTGTGGAAGTTGATCTGGACGTCGGTGCTGGGCAGCAGGTAGCCGCTCTGTCCCTCGAGCTCGTCGGCCGACAGGGTGAGCTGCTCGAAGGTGTCCTTGTCCATGAAGACGTAGCTCGAGCCTTCCTGGTAGAGATACTGCATCTCGCGCGCCTCGACGTAGGCGCGCTCGATCTTCTCGTCGGTGCGGAAGCGCTGGTTCGACTTGGTCCCGGCCTCGATGTCCTTCATCTCGACCTGCATGAACGCGCCGCCGCGACCGCCGACGTGCACATGATAGGATTTGAGGACGCGCCACACGCGCTTGTCCCACTCGATCAGGTTGCCGACCCGGATCTCGGTCGCGAGCACTTTCGCCATAGTCTGCCGCCGCGGCTGGAGAGAAAAAACGCGCGATTCTACAGCAAACCATCGCCGCCTCGACGCGTAACCGCCGCATCCCGAGCAGCTTCCCCGTTCCCGTGTTCGACGCCGCCGCCTTCGTCTCCGGACTTCCGCACCGGCCCGGCGTGTACCGCATGCTGAACGCGCAGGGCGACGTGCTGTACGTCGGCAAGGCGGGCGATCTGCGCAAGCGCGTGGGGAGCTACTTCCTGAAGGGTGGCCACGGGCCGCGCACCGAGGTGATGCTCGGCCAGGTCGGCGCGGTCGAGATCACGGTGACGCGCTCCGAGGCCGAGGCGCTGATCCTCGAGAACAACCTCATCAAGTCGCTCGCGCCGCGCTACAACATCCTGTTCCGCGACGACAAGTCGTATCCGTACCTGGTGTTCACCGGCGAGCGCTTCCCGCGCATCGGTTTCCACCGCGGCCCGCTCGACCGGCGCCACGCCCATTTCGGTCCGTTCGCGAACGCGGGCGCCGTGCGCGAGAGCATCCAGCTGCTGCAGAAGGTCTTCCGGCTGCGCACCTGCGAGGACGCGGTCTTCAACAACCGCTCGCGGCCGTGCCTCCTGTACCAGATCAAGCGCTGCTCCGCGCCGTGCGTCGGCCTGATCGCGGCCGAGCGCTACGCCCAGGACGTGGCGGACGCGCGGCTCTTCATGGAGGGCCGCGAGGACGACGTGGTCGGGGCGCTCGCGGCGCGCATGCAGGCCGCCGCCGAGCGGCTCGACTACGAGCAGGCGGCGGTCTATCGCGACCAGCTCCGGTCGCTCGCGCGGGTGCAGACGCGCCAGTACGTGGACACCGCGAAGGCGCTCGATGCGGACGTGGTCGCGTGCGCCGTCGAGGGCGGCATCGCCTGCGTCAATCTCGCGCTGATCCGCAACGGCCGCTACCTCGGCGACAAGAGCTTCTTCCCGCAGCACGCCGAGGAGCGCACGGGGCCGGAGATCGTGGCCGCCTTCCTCGCGCAGCACTATGCCCAGGGCTCGCCGCCGCCGCTCGTGATCGCCGAGGCGGGGCTCGAGGCGGACGACCTGGCGGCGCTGCTCGCCGAAAACGCGGGGCGGGCGGTGCAGATCGTGACGCGCCCGCAGGCCGAGCGGCGCGCATGGCTCGAGATGGCCCAGCGCAACGC
>JAGVSZ010000172.1 GCA_019137045.1 Betaproteobacteria bacterium | reverse complement strand
CGGGCAGCGCCAGGGCGCCGAGGCTCAGATGCAGGTCGGAGAGGACGTTCAGTCTCATGCAGCGGAAATTCAAGGTTGGCGATCGCGTGCGCTGGAACTCCGAGGCCGGCTACGTCAGCGGCCGGATCGTGCGCATCCACACGAAGGATACCGACTACAAGGGCTACACGCACCACGCCACCGCGGACGATCCGCAGTACGAGATCAAGAGCGACAAGAGCGAGCACGTCGCCCTGCACAAGGGCGCGGCGCTGCGCCGCATTCCGTCCCGGTGACGCGGTCGGCTACTGCGCCTGCGCGCGGTAGGCGTGCACCTCCGCGGCCGTCATGGCGCGGCCGCGCTGGCGCGCGACCGCCTCCGGCGTGATCGGCTCCGGCGCGCGGCCCGCGGGCGCGCCGCCCCAGGCGCTGCGTACGTAGCCGATCACCGCGGCGATCTGCTCGTCGGACAGGTGGCCGAACGGCGGCATGGCGGAGTCGTAGCGCGCACCGGCGACTTCGATCGGGCCCGCGAGACCGTGCAGCACCACGAGGATCGGCAAGCGCCCGTCCTTCCACAGGTCGGGATTGCCGGCCAGGGGCGGATAGAAGCCCGGCTGGCCGCGGCCCTGCGCGCCGTGGCAGGCGGCGCAGCTCGCCTGGTACACCGCACGCCCGTCTGCGGCGTGCGTCTCGCTCCCGTCCGCCGGCGCGGCCGGCGGGGGATGCGGACCGAGGTAGGTCGTGAGGTAGTGCAGGATGCGCTCGCGCTCGTCCTCCGGGAGCGTCAAGCTGTAGTCCTTCATGCTGGCGAGCACCGCGCGCCACTGGTCGGGCAGCAGGCCCTTGCCGTCGACCACGTACTGCAGGTCGTGGCAAGTGCGGCAGCGCGCGTAGACCTGCTCGACGCCGGGACCGGCGGGGAGCCGGATCTGCGCCGCCGCGGGCAGCGCGGCGCCCAGCGCGAGCGCCGCGGCGACGAACGGCCCGAGCCGCACTTGCGCCGCGATTCAGGCGACCTGGAAGGGGACGCGGTCCACGCCGTGCCAGCTCCACCCGCCGGGATTCCAGGTCGTGAGACCGTCGAGCGGCTGCGCGCGGCCCCACGCATCGACGGCGCGCACCCACACTTCCTGCCGCCCGGGGGGCAGCTCCACGCGCTTGCGCCAGTGGTGCCAGGCATACGGCCCGTCGGAAGCGTCGAGCTCGGTGAGCAGCCACGAGTTGCCGCGGTCGAGCGAGACTCTCACCTCGGCCAGCGGCACCAGGCCGTCGTTCCACGCCACGCCCTTCAGCTCGACGCCGCCGGCCCTGACCGTCTCGCCCTCGAGCGGCGCGAACACCACGCTCATGATGCGAAAGCCGTAGGTCGGATCGCTGTTCTGCTGCGTGAGGTTCTGCGTGGTGAACTTGCCCGGCTCGACCGGCCCGAGCGGCATGCGGTAGGTCTTCTGCATCAGCGCGCTCGGCGTCTCCTCCGGCATCATCATGAGGTCGGTGAGCCACTTCACGCTCATGTTGCCGTAGTAGCCCGGAATGACCAGCCGCACCGGGCCGCCGTGGACGGTGGGAATGGGCCGGCCGTTCATGCGCAGCGCGAGGATGGCGTCCTTGAGTTGAGGCGCCGCGAGCGGATAGCTCTTGATCATGTCCGCGCCGCCCGGCACCGGCGGCACGTCCTTGCCGTTGGCCGTCAGGAACCGCACGCTGGCATCCGGGCTGAGATCGAGGCTCGCGAGCAGCGGCAGCACCGGCACGCCTTCCCAGGTGAGATTGCCCATGCCGCCGTGCTTCCAGCCCGAGCCGGGCGTCTTGGCCTTCTCCCAGTAATAGGACCGGCCGTTGCCGGCGCACTGCATCACCGACGTGACCTTGACGCGCTCCATCCGTTCGAGATCGGCGACCCGCACGGTCTTCGGCCGCTGCACCAGTCCCGAGACCAGGATGCTCCACGCCTGCGCCACCTGCGGCTCGGCCGGCGCGAGGGTGGCCATCCACTTGCCGCTTCCGTCCACGGGAAAATGCAGGCGGTTGTACAGGACCTCCGGCGGCGTCACGCGGTGCTCGCGCAGCACGGCGAGCGGCGTCTCCATCACGCCGAGCTTCGCGTTGTGGACGATCATCGTGGGGTTCTTGCCGGCGATGATCTGCGCCGCGTCCGCGCCGTCGGCGCCGTATGCGAGCGGGAGCGCCCCCCGTATGGGCATCACGCCGGCGGCCCCCGCCAGCCCGGCCAGCTTGATGAACGTCCTGCGGTCGATCGTCGCCGTCATTGCGGACTCCTCGATGAGCTCAGTCGTTGACGGCCCGCACCACCCGGGTCTTCCCGGGGTTGCGCGCCGCGCCTGCGCGTTTGCCGCGTGTCGCCGGCAGCTGGTCCCGTGACGCACGCAGCAACGCCCGTGCCAGCGCGTGCGGGCCTTGAAGCGACGACAGATTCGGCTCCCACGGGCCGCGCGTGCGGCTGATTGGAACCGGGACCGCGCCTCGCACCGGTTGCTTTGCGCCGCGCCGCCATCCCGGGCGCTCCGGCTTCTCCTGCGCAAATTCAGACGGATGCGCCGATGGCACGGGAGATGCTCGTCGGCAATGCTGCGCCGGCGCGGGCGGACATCGGGGGGCCGCGCTTCCTGCTGCGCCGGATCGGCGCAGCCGACGTCGTCAGCAAGGTGATGGGCGAGGAGAGGGCCGACGGTGAGTTCACGACGCTCGACGACGTCGCGCAGGGCGCATCGTTCCTCGCCGCATTCCCGTCGCCGACCCGCACCGGCCAGACGATCGTCGTCGGCCACGGCCGGCGCAGGGCGTGACGGCCGGAATGGTCGCGCGGCGTGCGTGGATGGCTGGCCCCGCCGCGCGAGTCCGTGGCGCGGCGCGCGCGGGCGCGCCGCGCACCCGCACCCCTTTTCAAGCCGCGCGCGCGATGCCATGCTGCGGTCTGTCGAAGAATTCCTCCGCGCACTGCGAGAGCGCGCGGAGCCGGCTGCAATCGCTCCGAAAGCCGCGCGTCCCATGCGAACCATCTTCCTGCGGCCGGTCCAGCTCGCCTCGGTCGCGCTCGCGACGCTGATGCTCGTCTCCATCGGCCTCCTCGGCTGGCTCGACTGGCGCAGCCTCGACCGGCTCGGCCGCATCCAGTCGGGCGTGGCGGCGATCCAGGCGATCCAGGAAGCCGGGCTCGACCTGCAGCGGCTGTGGATCGAGGACGCCTCCGGCGCCGCGCGCCTCGAACGCGGGCAGATCGCGGCGGCGGGCGACGAGCTCGCCCGGCTCGTGACGCCGAGCCGCGCGCTCGCCCCGGGGACGGCCGAGAAGCTCGCGCAGGCCGGGCGGCTGCTCGCCGACGCGAGCCGGCCTCCGGCGGCCATCCTCGGCGACGCGCTGCTGCTGCTGCGGCAGGCGCTCTACGACGAGACGCGCGCCGAGCTGCGCTCGCTCGACGTCCTGTACGCGGACGCGCGCGTCGAGCTGCGGCTCGTCACCGCGGCGATCGTCCTGCTGCCGGGCGTCCTGCTGCTCGCGCTCTGGCTCGCGCGCGAGCGCATCTTCCGGCCGATCGACAACCTCAAGGATCTCCTCGCCAGCCTGGGCGAGGGCAATTTCGCGCCGGTACCGGTGCGCAGCGTCGATCCGCTCCTGCTGCCGCTGTTCGACAACTACAACCGCATGGTGGGCCGGCTGGCGGAGCTCGAGCAGCGCCATCGCAGCCACGCGCTCGGGCTGGAGGACGAGGTGCGCAGCGCGACCCAGGCGCTGCTCCAGCAGAGCCACAGCCTCGCCCGCGCCGAGCGGCTCGCGGCGGTCGGGGAGCTCGCCGCCGCCGTCGCCCACGAGCTGCGCAACCCGCTCGCCGGCATCCAGATGTCGCTCGTGAACCTCCGGCGCGAGCTTACCGACGCGGCCCTCGCGCAGCGCGTCGACGTCGTGGTCGCGGAGCTGCAGCGCATCGCGCGGCTCCTCAGCGATCTTCTCGCCCCGTCGCGACACGTGCCCGAGCCGCGGCGCGTCGTGCGCCTCGCGACGCTGGTGCACGACCTCGCGCAGCTCGCGCGCTACCAGCTCGCGCCGCAGACCGCGCTGGAGGTGGCGGTCCCGGCCGACCTCGAGTGCGACGTGCCGGCCGACGCGCTGCGCCAGGCGCTGCTCAACCTCGTGCTGAACGCGATGCAGGCGCTCGGCGGCCGTCCGGGCCGCATCGAGATCGCGGCGCGCGGCGAGGGCGGCGCGGTGCGCCTGAGCGTGCGCGACGACGGGCCGGGCTTCCCGGAAGCGCTGCTGCGCGGCGGCGTACGCCCGTTCACGACCGGGCGCGAAGCCGGAACGGGGCTCGGGCTCGCGGTCGCGCAGCGGTTCGCGCGCGAGGTGCGCGGCGAGCTCGTCCTAGAGAACTGCGCGCCGCGCGGCGCGCGCGCCGAGCTGCGCATCCCCGATGCCGTCCGCGGTCACTGACACCCTGCTGCTGATCGAGGACGAGGACCTGCTCGGCGACGAGCTCGCGCGTCACCTGCGGCGCGAGGGCTGGGACGTGGCGCGCGCGCGCACGATCGCCGAGGCGCGGCGCCTGCTCGTCGAGCGGGCGATCGACCCGCTCGTGGTGCTGTCGGACATGAGCCTCCCCGACGGCAACGCGCTCGACCTGCTCGAGTCGCTGGCGGCTCACGGCGCGCGCGGCGAGTGGATCGTCCTCACCGGCTACGGCACGATCGGCGACTCGGTGCGCGGCGTGCGCCTGGGCGCGTACGACTTCCTGGAGAAGCCCTGCGACCTGGAGCGGCTCGACCTCGTGGTCGCCGGCGCGGCGCGCAGCGGCCGCGCGCAGCGGCGCATCCGGGAGCAGAGCGCGGAGCAGAACCGGCGCTACGGGCTGGAGGCGTTCGGCGGCAGGAGCGCGGCGGCGCGCCGGGTGCGCGAGCTGCTGGCGAAGCTCGCGGCGGTGCCGTTCAGCGCCCTGCTGCTCTCCGGCGAGACGGGCACCGGCAAGGGGCTCGCCGCGCGCATCCTGCACTACAGCGGCCTGCGCAGGGAGGGGCCGCTCGTGGAGATCAACTGCGCCGCGCTGCCGCGCGAGCTGCTCGAGTCCGAGCTCTTCGGGCACGAGGCGGGCGCGTTCACCGGGGCGAAGGGGCGCCGCCGCGGCCTGCTGGAGCAGGCCCACGGCGGCACGCTCTTCCTGGACGAGATCGGCGAGATGGAGCGCGAGCTGCAGGCGAAGCTGCTGAAGGCGATCGAGGACCGGCGCTTCCGGCGCGTCGGCGGCAACGACGAGGTCGCGGTAGACGTGCAGTTCGTCGCCTCCAGCAACCGCGACCTCGCCGAACGGGTGCAGGAGGGCGCGTTCCGGGCCGACCTCTTCCACCGGCTGGGGGTGTTCAGCGTGGGCCTGCCGGCGCTGCGCGAGCGGCGCGAGGACGTGCCCGAGCTGGTGCCGCTCTTCGTCGCGGAGTTCAACGCCAAGGCGGGGAAGGCCGTGCGCACGATTCCGGACGAGGTGTGGGCGCGGCTCCTCGCCCACGACTGGCCGGGCAACGTGCGCGAGCTGCGCAACGTCGTCGAGCGCTGCGTGCTGCTCGCCGAGGGCGAGGTCTTTCCGGCGCAGTGGCTGCATCTCGGCCGCGACGCGACGGCGAGCGGCGCGGAGGCGGCCGCGTTCGACGGGCGCCACCTCGCGCTGCCGCTGGACGGGACCATGACGCTCGAGGAAATGGATCGGCGCATCATCCAGACGGCGCTCGAGCGCTCCGGCCACAACGCGACGGCCGCGGCGCGGCTCCTCGGCAGCACGCGGCAGACGCTGCGCTACCGGATCGAGAAGTACGGGCTGAAGTCCGACGGGTAGGGAGGTCCGCGCCGGGGCGGCCCGGGACGCGGCGTCACGGCCGGCTGGCGGCGCGCCCGCGGACGAGCGAGCGCAGCAGGCCGACGAAGGCGAGCGACCAGGCGGCCATCGCCACGTACACCATCACCTGCGGGATCACCTGCAGGAACTCGAAGTGCATCGCCTGCGCCATCTCGAAGGTGCACGCGGCGTACATCCCGAGCGGGAACACCGCGCCCCAGTACAGCGGGTCGTAGCGCAGCGGGAAGCGCCGGTAGCCGTGCCGCCACACCCCGAGCACCACGAGCATCGGGATCCACCACGTGCCGGTCGCCCAGTAGAACACGGTGAACCCCTTCAGGAACGGCGCGAGCGAGGCGAGGAAGGGCGCATCCGGGGTGTTCGCGACCAGCAGCGAGCCGGCGAGCGTCGAGATCGCCATCGCCCCCATGCTGATCCAGTAGGGCGGCGAGAGGTCGTCGGGCGCGAGCGGGAAGAAGGTGTAGCGGTAGAAGATGAGCGAGATCATCCAGATGTAGAGCATCCCGCCCCACAGCCACATCGACAGCGCGAGGAAGTTCAGCTCCAGCCGGAAGAGCGGCGCCGCGTGCGGCGCGAGGTGCGCGCTCAGCACCGCGATCGACTGCGTGGCCACGACCGCGAGCAGCCAGGCCCCGGAGATGCCCTGGTCGAGCGGGGGCTTGTGCCGCTTGACGGTGAGGGCGGTGAAGACGGTGTAGGTGAGCCCGATCCAGAGCACCACCGCGACGATCCACAGCGCCCGCGCGAGCGCGAAGTCGCGCGCGATGACGACGAACTGGCTGCCGAGCACGCCGGAGGCGGCGACGCTGGTGAAGAAGGCGGGGCCGCGCTGGTGGTCGGTCAGGTCGCGCCACAGCTCGCGCGGGAACCACGCCGCGCGCAGCGCGGTGAGGAGCCAGAGGACGAGATACGCGACCACGTTGAGCCGGAACAGGGCGTCGGCGATGCGCGCCATGCCGAGCTGGTGGGCCGCGATCGAGACGATGCCGGTGGCCATCGCCAGCGCGAAGTACGCGGGCGAGAGCCCCTGCGCCATGCGCCGGGGGAGGGCGAGCAGGCTGTCCGGCGCGGCCGCGCGATCGCCGCTCACCGGGAAGGCGTCCGGTGGCGGCGCGGGGTCGCCGGGCGCCGACGCACGGCCTATTGGACGAGCGGCGTCGCGGCGGCCGCGAGGTCCGCGCCGCGGATCTCCGCCTGGCCGGCGAGCACCTGCACGAACTGCGCGAGCGCGGCCTGCTGGGTGCGGCCGCGCATGCGCTCGGCGATGCGCGCGTGCGCCACCTCGAACGGCAGGCGGCGGCCCGGCTCGCGCCGGTCCACCGCCAGGACGTGCAGGCCGAAGCGCGTGCGGACGAGCTGCGGGTAGACGCCGGTGTAGGCGCCGTTGAACAGCGCCTGCTCGAACTCGGGCACGGTGTCGCCGCGGCCGAGCTGGCCGAGGTTGCCGTCGTGCTGCCCCGAGGGGCAGTTCGAGCACTCGCGCGCGAGCGAGGCGAAGCGCGACGGGTCCTGCACGAGCGCGGCGAGCACCCCCTCGGCCTTCGCGCGCAGCGCCGGCACCGGTGTGCCCGGCGTCACCTGGAACAGGATGTGGCGCGCGCAGGCGAGCTCGCCGCTCGTGAACTCGGCCGGGTGCGCGTCGTAGTAGCGGCGGCACTCCGCCTCGGTCGGCTCGGGCACCGCGACCTCGCGCGCGAGCAGCTTCTCGATCGCCTGGTCCACCGCGGCGCGGTCGTCGCCCGCGCGCGCAAGGTCCAGCGCGACCGCCCGCTGGCGCAGCAGCTCGTGCGCGGCGGCGGCCGCCGCGCTCGGGAAGCCGGCGGGATCGACCGCGACGCCGTTGACCGTGACCGCCATGCCGGCTTCAGGCGAGCTTGCGCCGCGTGCGCACGAGCTGGTAGGGACGGAAGAGGTAACCCACCGCGGCGAACCCGCTCCAGATGTGCACCAGGCGCGTGAACGGGAACACGAGGAAGATCGTGAGCCCGAGGAAGATGTGGACCTTGAACACCCAGGGCGCGTCGATCATCAGCTCGGCCGCGCCCGGGCGGAAGGTGACGATGAGCTGCGCCCAGCGGGCGAGACGCTCCATCATCGAGCCGTCGAGGTGCTGCGCGGAGAACGCGATGGTGGTCAGTCCGAGCGCGAGCTGGATCCAGAACAGCACCAGGATCGCGATGTCCCAGTTGCGCGTGTTCGACCAGATGCGCGGGTCGGCGACGCGCCGGTGGATCAGGATCGTCAGGCCGACGATCCCGAGCACGCCGGCGATGCCGCCGGACACCATCGCGAGCAGCTGCTTCGAACCGGCCTCGATGAGCCAGGCGTAGGCCCAGTGCGGGGTGAGCAGGCCGAGCAGGTGGCCGAAGAAGATGAACAGAACGCCGATGTGGAACAGGTTGGAGCCCCAGCGCAGCTCGCGCGCGCGCAGCAGCTGCGAGCTGTCGCTCTTCCACGTGTACTGCTCGCGGTCGAAGCGCACCAGGCTGCCGATCAGGAACACGACCAGGCAGACGTACGGATAGGCGCCGAACACGAGCTGGTGCAGATAGACGGTCATCTCCATCGCCTTGCTCCTTCTTTCTTCCTGCTAGCCCTGTTTCCGCGGCACGAACCGGACCGGCGCCACCGCCGGCGCGCCGCGCTCCGGGCCGGGCGCGAACGCGGGCGCGTCCATCCATTCCTCGTCCGGATGCGGCTCGGGTTCGGCCGCCTTGGACCAGTCGAGCCCGCGCTCCCCGGCCAGCGCGAGCAGCGCCTCGAACACCGCCGCGTAATGACTGCCGCTCGCCGCGAGCCTTTCGCCCACCGCGCGCAGGACGTGCGCGCAGTCGCCGAGCAGGTCGCGCGCCTCGGCGCGCGGGCGGCAGCTCAGGTACTCGAGCACTGCCGGCAGGTAGTCGGGCAGCTCGTTCGTCGCCAGGGCGAACCCGGCGCGCGCGTAGAGCTGCGCGAGGTCGACCATCGCCTGCCCGCGCTCGCGCGCCTCGCCGTGCACGTGCTCGAAGAGGTGCAGCGAGCGCGCCCGGCCGCGCTCGAAGAGCGCGACGTAGCGCTCCTCGAGCTCGAGCGGCTCGCCGGCGGCGAGCTCGGCGACGAGCGCGGCGAGGCGCGCCTTGTCGGCGCGGCGGAGGAGATCCGCGCCGGCGATCGCCGCGCCGATCTCGTCGAGCGCGGCGAGCAGCTCCGGGCGCGGGTAGGTGAGGAGCGCGCCGAGCGCGCGCAGGGCGATCATCGCGGGCCCTAGTAGTCCATGCGCTTTTCCGGCTCCTGCCGGTGGGTCACCGTCTTGAGCGGGATCACCTTGCGCGCGCCCATGCGGCCGCCGAACAGGCTCTGCTTCGACTCGCCCTCGGCGCAGGCGTTGCCGAACGAGAAGCCGCACTCGCCGCGCAGCCGGTAGGCGTTCTCGGCGTACTCGCGGTGGGTGGTGGGGATGACGAAGCGGTCCTCGTAGTTGGCGATCGCGAGGTAGCGGTGCATCGACTCGACCTCGCGCACCGACAGCCCGACCTGCGCGAGCAGGGCGAGGTCGTCGCGCCCCTCGAGCTGGCGCTGGCGGTAGAAGGCGCGCATCGCGAGCATGCGCTCGAGCGCGCTCGTCACCGGCGCCTCGTCGCCAGCGGTGAGGAGGTTGGCGAGGTAGCGCACCGGGATGCGCAGGCTGCGCACGTCGGGGATCGCGCCGGCCGCGCCGATGCGGCCGGCGTTGGCGTGCGACTGGATCGGCGAGAGCGGCGGCACGTACCAGACCATCGGCAGCGTGCGGTACTCCGGGTGCAGCGGGAAGGCGATCTTCCACTCCAGCGCGAGCTTCCAGGTCGGCGAGTGCCTGGCCGCCTCGAGCCACGCCTCCGGCACGCCGTCGCGGCGCGCCTGCGCCTGGATCTCCGGGTCGTTCGGGTCGAGGAAGAGCGCGAGCTGCGCCGCGTACAGGTCCTTCGGGTTCTCCACCGCCGCCGCCTCGGCGATGCGGTCGGCGTCGTAGAGCAGCACCCCGAGGTAGCGGATGCGCCCGACGCAGGTCTCCGAGCACACCGTGGGCTGGCCGGCCTCGATGCGCGGGTAGCAGAAGATGCACTTCTCGGCCTTGCCGGTCGACCAGTTGTAGTAGATCTTCTTGTACGGGCAGCCGGACACGCACATGCGCCAGCCGCGGCACTTGTCCTGGTCGATGAGGACGATGCCGTCCTCCTCGCGCTTGTAGATCGACCCGGACGGGCAGGAGGCGACGCAGCTCGGGTTGAGGCAGTGCTCGCACAGCCGCGGGAGGTACATCATGAAGGTGTTCTCGAACTCGCCGTAGATGTCCTTCTGCACCTCGGCGAAGTTGTAGTCCTGCGAGCGCTTGGCGAACTCCCCGCCGAGGATCTCCTCCCAGTTCGGGCCCCATTCCACCTTTTCCATCCGCTGCCCGGTGATCACCGAGATCGGCCGCGCGACCGGCGCGGTCGGCATCTCAGGGGCGGTCTGCAGGTGCTCGTAGTCGAAGGTGAACGGCTCGTAGTAGTCGTCGATCTCCGGCAGGTGCGGGTTGGCGAAGATCTTCATCAGCAGCGCGAGGCGGCCGCCCTGCTTCGGCGCGAGGCTGCCGTCGCGCCGGCGCGTCCAGCCGCCGCGCCAGCGCTCCTGGTTCTCCCAGTCCTTCGGGTAGCCGATGCCTGGCTTGGTCTCGACGTTGTTGAACCACGCGTACTCCATCCCGAGCCGCCAGGTCCAGACGTTCTTGCAGGTGACCGAGCAGGTGTGGCACCCGATGCACTTGTCGAGGTTGAGCACCATCGCGATCTGGGCGCGGATTTTCATGGTCGGTTCTCCTAGTGCCCCGCTGCGGCGACCGGCGTGTCCAGCCAGTCGACCTTCGCCATCTTGCGCACGATGACGAACTCGTCGCGGTTCGAGCCCACGGTGCCGTAGTAGTTGAAGCCGTAGCTGAGCTGGGCGTAGCCGCCGACCATGTGGGTGGGCTTGACCACCGCGCGGGTGACCGAGTTGTGGATCCCGCCGCGCGCGCCGGTGATCTCGGAGCCGGGCACGTTCACGATCTTCTCCTGCGCGTGGTACATCAGGCACATGCCCTCGTTCACGCGCTGGCTCACCACCGCGCGCGCGGTGATCGCGCCGTTCACGTTGTAGAGCTCGATCCAGTCGTTGTCGGCGATGCCGGCCTTGCGCGCGTCGAGCTCCGAGATCCACACGATCGGCCCGCCGCGCGAGAGCGTGAGCATCAGCAGGTTGTCGGTGTAGGTCGAGTGGATGCCCCACTTCTGGTGCGGGGTGATGAAGTTCAGCACCACCTCCGCGTTGCCGTTGCCGCGCTTGCCGAGGAGCGGGGCGACGGTGCGCGTGTCCACCGGCGGGCGGTAGACGCACAGCGCCTCGGCGAAGGCGCGCATCCACGGGTGGTCCTGGTAGAACTGCTGGCGCCCGCTGAGCGTGCGCCAGGGGATCAGCTCGTGCACGTTGGTGTAGCCGGCGTTGTAGCTCACCGACTCGCTCTCGATCCCCGACCAGGTCGGCGAGCTGATGATCTTGCGCGGCTGCGCCTGCACGTCGCGGAAGCGGATGCGCTCGTCCTCGCGCGTGTCGGCGAGGTGCCGGTGGGCGCGGCCGGTCGCCTGCGACAGGGCCTCCCACGCCTTGACCGCGACCTCGCCGTTGGTCTCCGGCGCGAGGTGCAGGATCACCTCGGCGGCGTCGATGTCGGTCTCGATGCGCGGCAGGCCCTTGGTGGGACCGTCCTCGGTCACGACGTAATTCAGCCGGCCGAGGCCCTCGACCTCGTGCTCGGTGTTCCAGCTGATGCCCTTGCCGCCGTTGCCGAGCGTCTTCATGAGCGGTCCGAGCGCCGTGAAGCGCTTGTACACGTTGGGGTAGTCGCGCTCGATGACCGCGACCTGCGGCGCGGTCTTGCCCGGGACGAGGTCGCACTCGCCCTTCTTCCAGTCGCGCACCTCCAGCGGCTGGCCGAGCTCGCCCGGCGTGTCGTGCAGCAGGGGCACGAGCACCACGTCCTGCTCGACCCCGAGGTGGCCGGGCGCGAGCGCGGAGAACTTGCGCGCGATCGCCTTGTAGATCTCCCAGTCGCTCTTGGTCTCCCACAGCGCGTCCACCGCCGCCGACAGCGGGTGGATGAACGGGTGCATGTCGGAGGTGTTGAGGTCGTTCTTCTCGTACCAGGTCGCGGTCGGCAGCACGATGTCCGAGTACAGGCAGGTGGTCGACATGCGGAAGTCGAGCGTGGTGAGCAGGTCGAGCTTGCCCTCGGGCGCCGGGTCGCGCCACGCCACCTCCTCGGGCTTCGCCTCGCCCTGCGCGCCGAGTTCCTTGCCCTGCAGCCCGTGCTGCGCGCCCATCAGGTGGCGCAGGAAGTACTCGTGCCCCTTGCCCGAGGAGCCGAGCAGGTTCGAGCGCCACACGAACAGGTTGCGCGGGAAGTTCACCGGGTCGTCCGGGTCCTCGCAGGCGAGCTTGAGCGAGCCCGCCGCCAGGCCCTGCGCGACGTAGTCCCGGGGCGCCACGCCCGCCGCCGCGGCCGCCTTCGCCACCGCGAGCGGGTTGGCGGCGAGCTGCGGCGCGCTCGGCAGCCAGCCCATGCGCTCGGCGCGCACGTTGAAGTCGATGAAGCTGCCGGAATGGGCCTGCGGGTCGGCGAGCGGCGAGAGGATCTCGCCCACGCGCAGCTTCTCGTAGCGCCACTGGTCGGTGTGCGCGTAGAAGAACGAGGTCGAGTTCATCTGCCGCGGCGGGCGCGCCCAGTCGAGCGCGAACGCGAGCGCGGTCCACCCGGTCTGCGGCCGGAGCTTCTCCTGCCCCACGTAGTGCGCCCAGCCGCCGCCCGAGACCCCGACGCAGCCGCACAGCATCAGCATGTTGATGATCGCGCGGTAGTTCATGTCCTGGTGGTACCAGTGGTTCATGCCCGCGCCGATGATCACCATCGAGCGGCCGCGCGTCTTCGCCGCGGTCTCGGCGAAATCGCGCGCGACCGCGATCACCTGCGCCGCCGGGACCCCGGTGATCGCCTCCTGCCACTTCGGGGTGTACGGCACGTCGTCGTCGTAGGACTTGGCGCCGTCGCCGAGACCGCGGTCGAGCCCGTAGTGCGCGCACAGGAGGTCGAAGACGGTGGCGACCAGGACTTCGCCGTCGGCGGTCGCGAGCCGGCGCGCGGGGACGTTGCGCACCAGCACGTCGCCGCCCTGGTCGTTCGCGCGGAAGCGCTCGTGGACGCGGCCGCCGAAGTAGGGGAACGCGACCGGCGCGGTCGCGTCCTGCCGTCCGAGCAGCGTGAGCGCGAGCTTGGTCTCGGCGCCGGTGGCGCCGTCCTTCTGCTCGAGGTTCCACTTGCCGAGGTCGCCGCCGACCTGCTGGCCCCAGCGGTAGCCGATCGAACCCTGCGGGCACACCGTGCGCCCGCTCGCCTCGTCGACGGCGACCGTCTTCCACTCCGGGTTGTTCGCCTGGCCGAGGCGGTCGGCGAAGTCCGCGGCGCGCACGAAGCGGTCGGCCACGTACCGGTCGCCGCGCCTGACGAGCCGCACGAGCAGCGGCAGGTCGGTGTAGCGCCGGCAGTAGTCGTCGAACCACTCGGTGCGCCGGTCGAGGTGGAACTCGCGCAGGATCACGTGGCCGAGCGCCATGCCGAGCGCGGCGTCGGTGCCCTGCTTGGGGTGCAGCCATAGGTCCGAGAGCTTCGCCACCTCCGAGTAGTCGGGCGTGACCGCGACCGTCTTGGTGCCGTTGTAGCGCGCCTCGACGAAGAAGTGCGCGTCCGGGGTGCGCGTCTGCGGCACGTTCGAGCCCCAGGCGATGATGAACGCGGCGTTGTACCAGTCGGCCGACTCGGGCACGTCGGTCTGCTCGCCCC
>JAGVSZ010000411.1 GCA_019137045.1 Betaproteobacteria bacterium | reverse complement strand
ACGTCGTGGCGCGGCCCGAGCAGCGCGCCGGGCGGCAGCGGCGGGGCGGCGCGCGGGCCGCACGCCGCCGTCAGCAGGGCGGCCCCGCCGGCGGCGATGAACTCGCGGCGCTTCACCGGGCCGGCCTCATTCGACGGGCGCGCGCTTCCACTCCGCCTCGTAGTACTGCACCAGCACCTGGTTGTTGAGGCGGTTGACCGCGGTCGGCACGCGCGCCATGTCCTTCGGGAAGCCGAAGAGCGCCGGGTGCATCTCCGGCGCGAGGAAGCGCAGTTCCTGCTCGTAGGCCGCGGGCGGCGCGTAGGGCCCGCGCGAGGCCACGACGAAGCCCCACTCCCCGAACGACGGCACCAGCGCGTGGTACGGCGTCGCCCGGAGCCCCGCCGCCTCGATGGTCGTCACCACGCACCAGAACGACCGGCGCGCGTAGAGCGGCGAGGTGGACTGGACGACCGCGAGCCCGCGCGCGGCGAGCCGCCGCTCGAGCAGCTGGTAGAACGCGGTGGTGTAGAGCTTGCCGATCGAGTAGTTGGACGGGTCGGGGAAGTCGGCGACGATGAAGTCGAAGTGCTCGCCGGTCTCCTCCAGCCACTTGAACGCGTCGGCGTTGACCACCTTCACCTTGGGCGAGAGCAGCGCGTCGTGGTTGAGGGCGCGCAGCAGGGGCGCGGTCGCGAAGAGCCGGGTCATCTCCGGGTCGAGGTCGACCAGCGTCACCGACTCGATGCGCGGGTAGCGCAGGATCTCGCGCAGCGCGAGCCCGTCCCCGCCGCCGAGCACCAGCACGCGGCGCGCGGCCGGAAGGGCGGCGAGCCCCGGGTGGACGAGCGCCTCGTGGTAGCGGTACTCGTCGCGCGAGCTGAACTGCAGGTTGCCGTTGAGGAACAGGCGCACGTCCTCGCGCCACTTCGTCACCACGATGCGCTGGTAGCGGGTGGAGCGGGCGTAGACGATCTGGTCGGCGTACAGCCCCTCCTCCGCGAGCGTGGTGAGGCGGTCGGCGCCCGCGAGCCCGGCGCCGAGCAGGGCGATCACGGCGCCGGCCTGCAGCGCGCGCAGGACGAGCGGCGCGAGCTGCGCGCGGAAGAGGTAGAGCGCCCACAGCGCGACCAGCGCGTTCATCAGGCCGAACAGGAACGCGGTGCGGATGAGGCCCAGCTGGGGCGCGAGCAGCAGCGGAAAGGCGACCGACACCGCGAGCGCGCCCAGGTAGTCGAACGAGAGCACGCTCGCGACCAGGTCGCGGAAGCCGAGCCGGTCGCGCAGGATGCGCATCACGAGCGGGATCTCGAGCCCGACCAGCACGCCGATCGCGACGACGAAGCCGAACAGCACCAACTTGAAGCTCCCCGGGGTGTGCGCGAACGCGAGGAACATCGTCGCCGCCGAGACCCCGCCGAGCACCGCGATCGCGAGCTCGATCTCGAAGAAGCGCGCGACCAGGCCCTTGCGCACGAAGCGCGAGAGGTACGACCCCGCGCCCATCGCGGCGAGGTAGGCGCCGATCACGAGCGAGAACTGGGTGACCGAGTCGCCGAGGAGGTAGCTCGCGGCGGCCCCGGCGACGAGCTCGTAGACCAGGCCGCACGCGGCGATGACGAACACCGAGGCGAGCAGCGCCCGGCCGAGCGCGCCCGGCCGCGGCGGCTCGGGCGCGACGAGTTCGCCGTCGGGAGCGACGCGGCGCGGTGAGAGCATCGGGTACGCCCCGGCCCGGGGCCGCGCGTCAGTGCATGGCCGAGGCGACGATGATCGCGATCGCGAGGATCATCGCCGCGACCACCGTCGCGAGCGCCTGGTTGCGCTCCTCGATCAGCTCCTTCCACAGGTCGCCGGGGGTCAGCATGTCGACGAGCTTGAACGTGACGATCACGAACAGCACGCCGAGCAGCGAGTAGACGAACGAGCCGATCAGGGCCGACGGTTTCAGGTATTCGAAGATCAACATGCTCCCTCTCCTTTCGGTCGATTCACTTCCCGCGCGTGCCGGTCGACGACAGTCGGCCCGGCTCCCGGGTGCCGGCGTCCGAGCCGTAGAGCGACCAGTGGTTGAACTGCGCGTAGCCGAACACGCCGACCAGCACGGCGGCGAGCACGGCGTAGACCCGGTGCATGGCTGCGCTCCCTCTTCAGTCGTCGTCCCCGTCGTCGTCCGCGGACGACGGCGCGTGGTCGCTCTCGGCCCAGCGCCGCGCCTCGTACGCCGCGCCGCGCCACCAGGCGAGAACCGGCCAGAGCGCGAGCGCGACGAGCACGACGAACAGGTTCGTCCAGTCGGGCGCGTCGCGCGACACCTCCACCCGCCCGCGCACCGGCCGGCCGCGCGGGTCGCCCTCGGCGTCGATCTCGAGGTGGTAGCGGCCGGGCGGGACCCTGGCGATGCGCGCGCGGTCGTCGCGGCTGCCCTCGGACCAGCTCTCGCCGCCGTCGACCCCGGCGTAGTAGGCCACCTCGCGGCCGACGCGCCAGGCCTCCCCGGTGTTCTCCGCGACCAGCGTCAGGTCGAGATAGACCCAGCTGTTGTCGACGTTGGCGGTGGTGCGGATCGCGAGCGGCGCGGGGCGCGCGCCGCGCACCTCGAAGGTCCTGGTGGTGAGGTCGGCGAGCGGCGCCCCCGGCCTGAACTCGAAGTCCTGCGCGACGAGCACGGTCGTGTCGGAGAAGAGGCGCAGGCCGAGATGGATGACGAGCGCGAGGAGCGCGAAGGCCCCGCACCACTTCCAGTACTGCCGCGCCTTGCCGGCGTAGGGCGAGGGCTGGTTGGGCGCGATGCCCACGCGCCTGGGCTGCGCGCTCTTGAGGCCGAGCGCCCGCCACAGCGCGTCGGGCTCGACGTACTCGCCGAGCGACCAGCTCTGCTCGGTCGCCGTGCGCTCGTAGGAGAGGATGTAGGGCGGCGAGACGTAGTCCTCGCACTGCGCCTGCTCGCCGACCTTCACCCGCCAGTAGAACTCGCCGACGACGTAGGTGACCGTCGCCTGGTAGGCCTGGAAGTGCCGGTACTCGCGCCCGAGGTAGCGCGCGCGCGGCTGCGCCGCAGTGCGCGTCACGCGCGGAGCGTCGGCGGTCGTCTTGATCAGGCTGAAGTGGCCGTCGTACTCGGACAGCCAGCGGTAGCCCTGCTCCGGGTTGTGCAGCAGGTATTCGCCCCACTCGTACGCGGCGCCGTCGGCGCTCATCTGCCGGCGCATGTAGCCGATCGCTTCGTACTCGGCGCCGGCCAGCCTGCCGTGCGCGCCGAGCGGGACGGAGAGCTTGAACCTGGCGGCGTTCGCCTCGGCGCGCGAGATGATCGCGAGGCCGGGCGTGGCCACGTCCACCACCGCGCCGCACGTCCCGCAGGCGACCGCCTCGGTGGTCTGGACGCGCTTGGTGAGCGGCGCGCCGCAGCCGGGGCAGTTGAACGCGAACGCCTTGGCGGTCGGGGCGCCGGCGGCCTTCGCATC
>JAGVSZ010000322.1 GCA_019137045.1 Betaproteobacteria bacterium | reverse complement strand
GATCCGCACGGGCGTGCGGCGCGGCGGAACGGTGGAGGTGGTCGAGGGCCTCGCCGGGGGCGACGTGGTGGTGACTGCCGGCCAGCTCAAGCTGCGCGACGGCGTGCCGGTCGCGGTCGGCACGCCCGCCGGCAAGCCGCCCGCGCCCCCGGTGGCCGGGCAAGGCGGGCCGCCCGCGGGCGCCGGGCCCGGCAAGTCGGGCGGCTAGGGCGCGCAATGGTTCTCTCCGACCTGTGCATCCGCCGGCCGGTGCTCGCCACCGTCATGAGCCTCGTCGTGGTGCTGCTCGGCGTCGTCTCCTACCAGCGGCTGCCGGTGCGCGAGTACCCGAAGATCGACGAGCCGGTGGTCACCGTCGAGACCAAGTACCGCGGCGCGAGCGCCGAGATCATCGAGTCGCGCGTGACCAAGGTGCTGGAGGATTCGCTCGCCGGGATCGAGGGCGTGGACGTGCTGACCTCGATCAGCCGCGCGGAGAACAGCCAGATCACCGTGCGCTTTCGCCTGGAGCGCAACCCCGACGCGGCGGCGAGCGACGTGCGCGACCGGGTGGCGCGCGTGCGCGGCCGGCTGCCCGAGGACGTGGAGGAGCCGGTGATCGCCAAGGTCGAGGCCGACGCGAACCCGATCATCTGGCTCGCCTTCTCGAGCGACCGCTACTCGCCCCTCGAGGTGAGCGACTTCGCCAGCCGGCTGGTGAAGACGCGCCTGCAGACGCTGCCCGGGGCGGCGGACGTGCGCGTGTACGGCGAACGCCGCTACTCGATGCGCATCTGGCTCGACCGCAACAAGCTCGCCGCCTACCGGCTGACGCCGCAGGACGTCGAGGACGCGCTGCGGCGGCAGAACGTGGAGGTGCCGGCGGGGCGCATCGAGAGCCGCGCGCGCGAGTTCTCCGTGGTCGCGGAGACCGATCTCGCCCGTCCGCAGCAGTTCGAAGACGTGATCGTGAAGTACGTGAACAACTACCCGGTGCGCATCCGCGACGTCGGGCGGGCGCAGATCGGCGCGCAGGACGAGCGCTCGATCGTGCGCTCGGACGGCAAGCCGGCCGTCGCGCTCGGCGTGATCAAGCAGGCGACCGCCAATCCGCTCGACCTGTCGCGGGCGATCCGGGCCGAGCTGCCGCACGTGCTCGCCGACCTGCCCGAGGGCGTCACGGTGAACATCTCGTACGACTCCTCGGTGTTCATCGACCGCTCGATCCAGGCGGTGCTGCGCGCGATCGGCGAGGCGATCGCGCTGGTGGCGCTGGTCATCTTCGTGTTCCTGCGTTCGGTGCGCGCCTCGGTGATCCCGCTCGTCACGATCCCGGTCTCGCTCGTCGGCGCCTTTGCGCTGATGTACCTCTTCGGGTTCAGCGTCAACACGCTCACGCTGCTCGCGCTGGTGCTGGCGATCGGGCTGGTGGTGGACGACGCGATCGTGATGCTCGAGAACATCTACCGCCACGTCGAGGACGGGATGGCGCGGTTCCAGGCGGCGCTGGTCGGGTCGCGCGAGATCGGCTTCGCGGTGGTGGCGATGACCCTCACGCTGGCCGCGGTGTACGCCCCGATCGCGTTCATGACCGGGCGCACCGGGAAGCTCTTCATCGAGTTCGCGCTGACGCTCGCCGGCGCCGTGCTGGTGTCCGGGTTCACCGCGCTCACGCTCTCGCCGATGATGTGCTCGAAGCTCCTGCGCCACGAGCGGCGCCACGGCCGGCTGTACAACCTGGTCGAGCGGGGACTGAACGGGCTCACGCGCGGCTACCGGCGTGCGCTGGAGGCGTCGCTGAACGCCCGCTGGCTCGTGCTGCTGGTGGGCGCGGCGGTCGCCGGGTCGAGCGTGCTCGTGTTCAAGGCGCTCAAGCAGGAGCTCGCCCCGCTGGAGGACCGCGGCGTCGTCCTGGGCGTGTTCGTCGGGCCGGAGGGCGCCACGATCGACTACACCGAGCGGTACGGCCGGCAGATCGAGCGCATCTACGCCGGGGTGCCCGAGGGCGAGCGCTACTTCGTGGTCTCGGGCAGCCCGGTCGTCTCGCAGGGCATCTCGTTTCTCGGGCTCACCGACTGGGACCGGCGCGAGCGCAAGGCGGCCGACGTGCAGCGCGAGCTCGCCCCGAAGCTCTTCGGGCTTCCCGGCGTGATGGCGTTCCCCATCCTGCCGCAGTCGCTCGGCCAGAGCCCGCGCGCGAAGCCGGTCGAGGTCGTGATCGTGAGCTCGTTCAGCTACGAGGAGCTGGAGAAGGTGGTGGAGCGCGTGGTGGCCGCGGCGCAGAAGAACCCGCGGCTGCTCAACCTCGAGACCGATCTGCGCCTCAACAAGCCGGAGATCAAGGTCCAGGTCGACCGCAACCGCGCGGCGGACGCCGGGGTCCAGGTGGAGGCGGTCGGGCGCGCGCTGGAGACCATGCTCGGCGGGCGGCAGGTGACGCGCTTCAAGCAGGCCGGCGAGCAGTACGACGTGATCGTCCAGATGGTGCCCGCCGACCGCGCGAACCCCGAGGACATCAGCAACATCTTCGTGCGCGGGCGCAACGACGCCATGGTCCCGCTCTCGAGCCTGGTCACGACCCGCGTCGCGGTCGCGCCGCGCGAGCTGAACCACTTCGGCCAGCGGCGTTCGGCCACCATCACCGCGAACCTCGCGCCCGGCTATTCCCTCGGGGAGGCGCTCGCGTTCATGGAGGGCGTCGTGCGGGCGGAGCTCCCGCCGGGGGCCGCGCTCGACTACAACGGGGTGTCGCGCGAGTTCCGGGTCTCCGCCGCCGGCCTGTACTTCACCTTCCTGCTCGCCCTCGCGTTCATCTACCTCGTGCTCGCGGCGCAGTTCGAGAGCTTTCGCGACCCGCTCATCATCCTGCTGACCGTGCCCCTGTCGATGACCGGCGCGCTCGCGGCGCTCCACTTGAGCGGCGGCACCCTCAACGTCTACAGCCAGATCGGGCTCGTGACCCTGGTCGGCCTCATCACCAAGCACGGCATCCTGATCGTGGAGTTCTCGAACCAGGTGCAGGCGCAGGGGCGGGAGATCCGCGCCGCGGTGGTCGAGGCCGCGGTGCTGCGGCTGCGCCCGATCCTGATGACCACCGGGGCGATGGTGCTCGGGGCCACCCCGCTCGCATTCGCGCACGGCGCGGGCGCCGAGAGCCGCCGGCCGATCGGCTGGGTCATCGTCGGCGGGCTGCTGCTCGGCACGCTGCTCACGCTGTTCGTCGTCCCGACCGTCTACACCCTGCTCGCGCGCCGGCACCGCGCACCGCAGGCCGCGGCAGGCGAGGCCGAGCCGGCTGCACCCGCGCACGTATGAGGCAGATCGTCCTCGACACCGAGACGACCGGCCTCAACGCGCGGCTCGGCGACCGCATCATCGAGATCGGCTGCGTGGAGCTGGTGAACCGGCGCCCGACCGGCAACCACTTCCACCGCTACCTCAACCCGGAGCGCGAGGTCGAGGAGGGCGCGCTG
>JAGVSZ010000002.1 GCA_019137045.1 Betaproteobacteria bacterium | reverse complement strand
CGGTCGAGGACATCACCGAGCGCAAGCGCTACCAGGCCGAGCTCGAGTTCCAGGCCACCCACGACGCGCTCACCGGCCTGCCGAACCGCTGGCTGCTCGAGGACCGGCTGCGCCAGGCGGTCGGCTACGCGCACCGCAACGGCTCGCTCGTCGCGGTGGCGTTCATCGACCTCGACCGCTTCAAGGTGATCAACGACAGCCTCGGCCACGGCTCCGGCGACGAGGTGCTGGTGCGCGTCGCGCGCCGCATCCGCGGCGCGCTGCGCGAGATCGACACCGTCGCGCGCCAGGGCGGGGACGAGTTCGTGGTGGTGCTCGCCGAGCAGCCGACCGTCGAGTCGGTGGTGGCGGTGGTCGAGCGCATCATCGCCGAGGTGTCGCAGCCGGTCACGATCGAGGGGCGCGAGCTGTACGTGACCTGCTCGGTCGGCATCGCGCTGTACCCGAACGACGGCGGCGACGCGGCGACGCTGCTGCGCAACGCCGACGCGGCGATGTTCAGCGCCAAGGAGCGCGGCCGCAACAGCTTCCAGTTCTACGCCCCGACCATGAACGCGCTCGCCATGGAGCGCCTCGCGCTCGAGGGCTCGCTCCGCCGCGCCACCGAGCGCGAGGAGTTCGAGGTCCCCTATCAGCCGCGCGTGGACATCCGCTCGAAGAAGATCGTGGGGATGGAGGCGCTGGTGCGCTGGCGCGACGCCGAGCTCGGCTTCGTGCCGCCGGCGAAGTTCATTCCGGTGGCCGAGGAGGCGAACCTGATCAACCAGATCGGCGAGTACGTGCTGCGCGCCGCGTGCCGCCAGGCACGGGACTGGGTCGAGCTCGGCTTCGACGGGCTGAGCGTGTCGGTGAACCTGTCGGCGCGGCAGTTCCGCCAGGGGAGCCTGGTGGCGACGATCCAGTCGGCGCTCGCCGAGACCGGGCTCGAGGCGAGCCGGCTGGAGCTGGAGCTCACCGAGAGCACGATCATGGGCCACGGCGCGGAGTTCGTCGCCATGCTGGCCGAGCTGAAGGCGCTCGGCGTGCGCGTCGCGATCGACGACTTCGGCACCGGCTATTCGAACCTGTCGTATCTCTCGCGCTTCCCGATCGACGCGCTCAAGATCGACCGCTCGTTCGTGAGCGAGGTCGCGACCGACCAGCAGCATGCGCTGCTCGCGAAGGCGGTGATCTCGCTCGGCCACAGCCTGCGGCTCAAGGTGGTGGCCGAGGGCGTCGAGACCGCCGAGCAGCTCGACTTCCTGCGCCACCACGGCTGCGACGAGGTGCAGGGCTACTTCTTCTCGAAGCCGGTGCCGCCGGACGAGTTCGAGCGCATGCTCGCGCGCTGGACGGACGCGGCGGACTGAGCCTCGCCGGCGCGGACCCGCGCCGCGCCGCCACGCCACTGGCGCCGCTCGTCGTGCGCGATCGACCGTTCGCGCCCGCGCCGCCGTCTCGAAGTGCAACAGGTGTAAAGGTCTGTTGCGAACCGTTCCCGGGCCGCCGCGGGCCCGCTAGTCTCCGCACCGTCACCACGCACGTGCGGAGGGAATCATGGAATACCTGGAGGGGCTGCTGCTCGCGGCCGCGCTGCTCGCGGTGCTGCGCTGGATTTCAGGAAGCGGGTCGCGGCGCCGCGCCGGGCCGCAGCGGACGCGCCCGGCGCCCACGCCCGGCGTCTGGAGCCACGTCGAGACGCGCCGGCGCTGCGGATGACTCGGGCCGGCTACAGGAGCGCCTTGACCAGCTTCAGCACGAGATCCTTGACCGGCACCTGGAGCGCAAGCACGGCGAGCATCGGCGCCACGGCGGCGGCGAGCGGGAGCACCGCGGCCTTGCCGACCGGGAGGGCGCACATCGCCTTGACCGCGTCGAACACGGCTGCGGTTACCGGCGGACCTGACGCGGGGGATTCGCGCCGCGCCCCGACCGGCGCAACGGCTCGAGCGAGTCGCGGATCGCTTCAGCGAGACGGATCTTCTCCGGCCAGGACAGATCCTTCCGGCTTCGCTGCCACTCGGCCTGCTTTCTCAGGCGTTCGGGAATCCTAGTCATCGGCGAAACTCGCTTCGAACCGGCTCCACGCCTCGGTCAAGCCGTGCCGCGCCGCGAGGCGGGCGATCTCCTCCCGAGTCACGCTCTGGGACTCGAGCAGGGCCAGGATGCGCGCATAGTCCTTGGCGCGCCCGGCGCTTAGAGCAATCACGGCGAGGTAGTCGGCGCGCACGACCCGCAACGGGACACCCTCGAAGTCTGCGGTGTCTGCCTGCTCCAGGGCTTCCCGGGTGAGCGGACTGAACACGGAGACGAATTGCACCGGCCACGGACCGACCCGAATCGCCTCGGCCTCCGTGCGGAAACCACGGCTGGCGCAGAACTCGTAGACCTCCGTGAGGACATCCATCCGCTCCGGGGCCGCGACCGCGACCGGGACGTCCGCGTCGAGCGTGGCGACCGGCTCGGTGTAGCGCATCTGCGCCATCGCACCGAAGAGAGCGTAGTTCCGGATCACGCCGCCCGCCTGCATGTCGTTCAGCAGTCGCGCCAATTCCTTCATGCGGCCAAGTTAGCACGCTCGTCCCCGGGTCGCCCTCGCTGCATCCGTGGCGCGCGGTGCGCGCCGAGGTCGCGTCCCGCAGCGGCCGGGGAGGCCGTCGAAGCGTCCGTGCCTGGTTGGTGTCGGGTGGAAAGCGTGGCGGGAGGTGGGCGGGGCTATCGATTCATGCCTCACCCGCCGCGTGCCGAGCCGTTCCAGCGCAGGCGCCCCGTAGAATGCGGCCCTTTCGGGGCCCCCGTTGCAGCTCGCCGCGATCATCCTGCTCGTCATCCTGACGCACACCGCCTTCGCCGGCGCGCGCGTGGGCGCCGCGCTCTTCGCGCTCGCGCTCGGGGCGAGCACCTTCGAGGTCGGCGTGATCGGGGCGCTGTTCGCGGCGCTGCCGATGTTCTTCTCGGTCAACGCGGGGCGCGCGATCGACCGCGTCGGAGTGCGCCCGCCGTTCTTCGTCGGGACGGCGCTCACCGCGCTCGGCACCGCGCTCGCCTACCTGTGGCCCGCCCTGCCCGGGCTCTACTTCGCCGCGATGCTGGCCGGCTCCGGGCTCGTGGTCGTGCACATCGCCGCGAGCAACGCGGTGGGCGCGACCGGCGCGGTGGCGGACCGGCCGCGCAACTTCAGCCTGCTCGCGCTCGGCTTCTCGGCGTCGGGCTTCCTCGGCCCGCTCGCCGCGGGGTTCATGATCGACGGGTTCGGCCACGCACGCGCCTTCCTGCTCCTGGCCGCCTTCCCGCTGGTCGCGTTCCTCGCCCTGCTCTCCGGCCGCGTGCGCCTGCCGCGCCCGGCGCCGCAGCCGGCGCAGCGCGCCGAGCGCCGCATCGCCGACCTGCTCGCCGACCGCCGGCTGCGCCAGGTGCTCGCGATCAGCGCGCTCTTCAACGTGGCGTGGGACGTGTTCGTGTTCTTCGCGCCGATCCACGGCACCGCGCT
>JAGVSZ010000423.1 GCA_019137045.1 Betaproteobacteria bacterium | reverse complement strand
TACCTCGCGCGCGAGGAGCCCGACCGCGTGCGCGAGGTGCTGAGCACGTCGCTCGCGTTCCTGAGCGCAGGCGCGGCGCTCGCGGTGGTTGTCGCGACCGGGGTCGGCTACTTCTTCGGCGCGCTCTTCCCGCACACGCCGCCGGAACTACTCGACGACATCCGGATGGCGCTGCCGCTCCTGGCCGCGGGCCTGCTGCTCTCGTTCTGGGGCGCCGTGTACCACAGCCTGGTGGTGGCTTTCGATCGTTTCGATCTCTCGAACGCGATCGGGCTGCTGGGGCTCGCCTTGCGCGTCGGCCTGACCGTGCTCGTCCTGATGCAGGGCGGGGGCCTGGTCGGGCTCGTGTGGGTGATGGTCGGAACGGTGCTAACAGTCGCGGTCCTCAATGGCTGGCTCGCTGCGAGGCTGTTCCCGGGGTCGGGCTTTGCGCGCCGCTGGGTCTCGCGCGAGCGCTTTCGCGAGATGTGGAAGTTCGGGACCGTCGCCTTCACCAGCCGCACGGCAAGCACGATCGCGGTCCAGGCGGCGCCGGTGATCGCGATGACCTTCATCGGGCCCGTCGCCGTCGGCATCTACAGCATCGCCCAGCAGCTCCTGCAGATCTGCCAGCGCGTCGTCGAGCAGCTCGGCACCGTCATCTACCCGTCCGTGATGAAGCTCGGCGGCGTCGAGGACCGGGCCGGGCTGAAGAACGTCTTCCTGTGGTATTCCCGGCTGGTGTTCCTCGTCGGCGGCCTGCTCTACCTCGGCGTGATCGCCTTCGGCCCCGCGTTCATCGGACTCTGGGTCGGCCCCGACTTCGCCGAGGCCGGCCTGGTGGCGCGCATCCTCGCGGCCGGCGATCTCCTCATGCTCGCCGGCAGCACCGCGACGCTCACGCTCTTCAGCCTCGGCCGCCTGAAGATCAACCTGCAGGTGTCGGTGGCCGAAGCGATCGCCATGGTGCTCCTCGCGGTCCTCTTCGCCGGCCCGCTCGCGATGGGCCTCCCGGGCCTCGCGCTCGGCACCGCGCTCCCGATGGTCGTCGCCCGCGGGATCGCGTACCCGCTCGCCGCCGCGCGCGCGATCGACTTGAGCTACCCGGCCTACCTCGCGAAGACGGCCGCCCGCGTCGGCGCGGTCGCGATTCTGATCGTGCCCGCATTCCTCTACCTCGAGGAGCTGTTCGGCGCGCGCACCTGGCCGACCTTCTTCGTCGCCGTCGCCGCGGCCACGGCCCTCTACGCGGTGGTCGCCGCGCCGATCCTCCTCGGCTGGGAAGGCCGCACGAAGGTCCTCGAGCTCCTCCGCGCCCGCCGCAATGCCTGAGCGCCCCGTGCGGATCGGCGTCGACGCCCGCAGCCTGCTGCAGAAGGAAGCCCGCGGCGAGGGCAAGACGCTGCTGCGCCTCTACCAGACGCTCGCGCGCCTGCGCCCCACCTGGCGCGTGCACGCGTACGGCGAGACCGCCCCCGCGACCCCGCCCCCCGCGTTCACCGTGCGCACCTGCGAGCTGCCCGGCTTCCGCTGGAACACCTGGGAGCGCATCGCGCTCCCGCTCATGGCCGCGCGCGACCGCGTCGACCTCCTGCACTGCTCGAGCAGCAGCGCGCCCCCGCTCGTCGGCCGCCCCTTCGTCGTCACCGTGCACGACATCATCCCGCTCATGTTCGACGACGGCCAGTCGCAGGCGTACGCGCTGCGCTTCGAGCAGAGCCTCGGCAGCGCGCTGCGCCGCGCCGACGCCATCATCGCCGTGTCCGAAAGCACCCGCCGCGACCTCGTCGCCCGCCTCGGCGTGCGGCCCGACCGCATCGACGTGATCCACTGGGGCGCGGACCCCGCCGCCCCCGCCGGCGCGCGCGACGACGCGCTCGTCCTCGCCTTCGGCGGCGACGCCCCGCGCAAGAACACCGCCGGCGTCCTGGCCGGCTTCGCCCACGCGCGCAAGCGCGTCCCCGCGGCGCGCCTCGTGCTCGTCGGCCTCTCGGGCGCGAAGAAGCGCGCCGAGTTCGAGGCGCTCGCCGCGCGCCTCGGCGTCGCCGACGCGGTGCGCTTCGAGGGCTACGTCAGCGACGCGGACCTGCAGCGGCGCTACGGCGAGGCGGCGGTGCTCTTCTACCCCTCGCTCTACGAAGGCTTCGGCATGCCGGTGGTCGAGGCGATGGCGAGCGGCGTCGCGGTGGTCGCGTCGAACCTCACCTCGATCCCCGAGGTCGTGGGCGACGCCGGAGTCCTCGTCGACCCGCGCGACGAGCAGGCCGCGGGCGAGGCGCTGGCCGCCGTGCTCGGCGACGCGAACCGCCGCGCGCAGCTCAGCGCGCGCGGCCTCGAGCGCGCCCGCGAGCTGAGCTGGGAGGAGTGCGCGCGCAAGACGGCGGCGGTCTTCGAGCGCGTGCTCGCCTGAGCCCCATGCGCGCGATTCCGCTCGCGTGCCTCGCCGTCCTCCTCGCGCTCGCCGCCCCGCTTGCCGCGCGCACGCTCCACGCGACGCCCGCCGACTACGACGAGCAGCTGCGCGCGCTCCAGCCCGGCGACACCCTCGTCCTCGCGCCGGGGACCTACGCGCGCGGCCTGCGCGTCCACGGCCTGCAGGGGACGCCCGCCGCCCCGATTGTCATCGAGGGTCCCGCGCGCGGTGCGCCCGCCATCTTCGTCGCGCGCCCAGGCGCCAACACCGTCAGCCTCCTCGACGCCGCGCACGTCACGATCCGCAACCTCGTCCTCGACGGCCGCGGCCTCGCGGTGGACGCGGTGAAGGCCGAGGGCCACGCGCGCTTCGCGCACCACGTCACGCTCGAGCGCCTGCGCATCGTCGGCCACGGCGACGACCAGCAGACCGTCGGCATCTCCACCAAGTGCCCGGCGTGGGGCTGGACGATCCGCGGCAACCGGATCGAGGGCGCGGGCACCGGGATCTACCTCGGCGACTCGGACGGCGGCGCGCCGTTCTTCGCCGGCGTGATCGAGGGCAACGTCGTCGTCGACCCGCGCGGCTACGCGCTGCAGATCAAGCACCAGAACCGCCGCCCCGAGTCGGACGGCGCGCCCGACGCGCCGGCCTTCACCGTCATCCGCGGCAACCGCTTCGTCAAGTCCGCGGGCGGCGCGACCGGCGAGCACGCGCGCCCCAACGTGCTCGTCGGCCACTTCCCGCTCGCGGGGCGCGGGGCGGACGATTTCTACGTCGTCTACGGCAACGTGTTCCAGGACAACCCCACCGGCGAGGCGCTGTTCCAGGGCGAGGGCAACATCGCGCTCTACGACAACCTCTTCCTCAACCCGGCCGGCGACGCGGTGCGCATCCAGCCGCACAAGCACCTCCCGCGCGCGCTGGCGATCTTCCACAACACGGTGCTCGCCGGCGGCGTGGGCATCGCGGTCCTGAAGGCCGAGCCGGGCCACCCGCGCTACGTCGGCCGCAACGCGATCTTCGCGGCCGAGCCGCTGCGCGGCGAGACCGGCCCGGACAACTACACCGCCGCGCTCGACC
>JAGVSZ010000268.1 GCA_019137045.1 Betaproteobacteria bacterium | reverse complement strand
GCGCCGGCCCTTGCGCACGACGGCGCGCACGAAGCCTTCCCCGTCGAAGATGTCGCCCTGCAGCCGGCCGTCCGGCGCGCGCCGGACGGCGTTGCACGAGCCGGCGACGCGCACGGCCGGCGTCGCCTCGTCCAGCAGCGCGACCGTCGTCACCTTGTGCGGCATGGTGACGAGCGCGCCGCCGATGTTGCTCAGCCGGAACAGCAGCTTCAGGAACTGCGGATACGCGTCGGCCGTGACGCCCATCGGCACCACGACGGCGTCGATGCCCGCCTGCTCGAAGTACGGGTTGTAGATCAGCGGCGCCTTGAACGCCTCGGTGGGGAAGCCGAGGTGCGCGATCAGGGTCGTCGTGCCGCGGATCACGGCTAGCGCTGCGACCCCCGGGCGGCGGCGACCGCGGCGCGCAGGCCGAGCAGATAGCTGTCGGCGCCGAAGCCGGCGATCTGGCCGCGCGCCACGGCCGCGATCACCGAGTGGTGCCGGAACGCTTCGCGCGCGTGGACGTTCGACATGTGCACCTCGACCACCGGCACGGTCAGGATCGCGAGCGCGTCGCGGATCCCGTAGCTGTAGTGCGTCCAGGCGCCGGCGTTGATGACCACGCCGTCGACGGCCTCGGCGTGCGCGCGGTGGATGCGCTCGCACATCGCGCCCTCGCCGTTGGTCTGGAAGCACTCGAGCTCGACGCCGAGCTCGCGCGCGAGCGCCTGCGCCCGGGCGTCGATCTCGGCCAGCGTCGCGGTGCCGTACTGCGCCGGGTCGCGCTTGCCGAACATGTCGAGGTTGATGCCGTGCAGGATGAGGAACTTCATGGGCGTCGCGACGGGATCGGGGTTGGCGCGCGGCGGCCGCGCCGGGCGCCGCGCGGGGCCGCCTGCCGCGCCCGGGTCACAGCTTGATGCAGACGTTCCTGAGCTCGGTGTAGAACTCGAGCGAGTGCACGCCGCCCTCGCGCCCGATGCCCGACTCCTTCGACCCGCCGAACGGCGTGCGCAGGTCGCGCAGGAACCACGAGTTCACCCAGCAGATCCCGACGTCGATCTTCGCCGCCACGCGGTGCGCGCGCGCGAGGTTCGTCGTCCAGATCGTCGTCGCCAGGCCGTAGGGCGTGTCGTTCGCGAGCGCGACCGCCTCGTCCTCGGCGTCGAACGGCCGGATGTGGCAGCACGGCCCGAAGATCTCCTCGCGGATGACCGCCGACGACTCGGGCAGCCCGGTCCAGATCGTCGGCTGGATCCAGGAGCCGTTCTTCAGCTCGCCGGGCATGTCGGGCACGCCGCCGCCGGTTACCACCGTCGCGCCGTCCGCAACCGCCTTCTTGTAGTACGAGAGCACCTTGTTGCGGTGCTCCTGGCTGATCAGCGGTCCGATGCCGGTCGCCTTGTCCTCCGGCCGTCCCGGCTTCATGCCCTCGGCGCGGGCCTTCAGCGCCTGCACGAAGCGCTCGAAGATCGCCAGCTCCACGTAGACGCGCTCGGTGCCCAGGCACACCTGGCCGCAGTTGGCGAACGCGGCGCGCCCGATGCCTTCGACCGCCGCGTCGAAGTCGCAGTCGGCGAACACGATGCCCGCGTTCTTGCCCCCGAGCTCGAAGGACACCGCGCGCGTGCCCTCGGCCGCCGCCTTCATGATCGCGGTGCCGGTGCGCGTCTCGCCGGTGAAGGTGATCGCGTCCACGCCCGCGTGCCGCGTGAGGAACTCGCCGGCGGAGCCCGGGCCGAACCCGTGCACGACGTTGTACACGCCCTTCGGCACGCCGACCTTGTTCATCACCTCGCCGAGCAGCGTCGCCGTCGAGGGCGTCTCCTCGGAGGGCTTGACGACGACCGCGTTGCCGCAGGCGAGCGCGGGCCCGACCTTCCAGGTCATCAGCAGCAGCGGCAGGTTCCACGGGCAGATCACCCCCACGACGCCCTTCGGCACGCGCAGCGCGTAGTTGAGCGCGCCCTTGCCGTCGGGCGTCGCCATCTGGAACGCCTCGGTGGGCACGTTCTTGACCACGTCGGCGAAGATCTTGAAGTTGGCCGCGCCGCGCGGAATGTCGATGTGGCTCGCGAGCGACAGCGGCTTCCCGGTGTCGGCGACCTCGGCCTGGAGGAAGTCGTCGAAGCGGCGGTTGATCTCGTCGGCGACCGCATAGAGCATCTCGGAGCGCTGCGCGATGTCCAAGCCGCCCCACGGGCCGGCGAGCGCCGCGCGCGCGGCGCGCACGGCGGCGTCGACCTCGGCCTCGCCCGCCTCGGACACGAGGCCGATCAGGCGGCCGTCGGTCGGCGCGCGGTTCTCGAAGGTCTTGCCCGATCTCGCGGCGACGAACTCGCCGTTGATGAAGTTCAGGGTGCGCAGCGCTGCGGCATCGCCGGTCGGCCTGGGTACGGAGCTCATGGTGTCCTCTCGTTGTGCCGCGCGGACCACCGCGGGCCGATGGGGGCGCGCGCAGCCGATCGCGGCGCGGCCGGAGACGCCGCTATCATGCCACCCGGGGGGCACCTCACGTCAAGGGGAGTCAGGGGAAGCGCATGGATCACCCGCCGCATCGCCACGCCGCCGCCGTGGACGTCCACGCGCACTGGTACCCGCGCGAGTGGCTGGACCTGGTGCGCACCCACGGGCCGGCCCACGGCGTCGAGTGGACGGACGTGCCCGGCAAGGGCCCGCAGTTCAAGGTCTCCTATCTGGCGACGGGGCCGGCCGGGCCGCGCTTCGTCGACCTCGACGCGCGCATCGAGGCGATGGACGCGCAGGGCGTCGCGGTGCACGCGCTCTCGCTCTCGCAGCCGATGGTCTACTGGGCGGGGGCGGAGCTCGGCGAGCGCCTCGCCGCGGTGTTCAACGAGGCGCTCGCGCGCGCGCACGAGCGCCACCCGCAGCGACTGGTGGGGCTCGCGACGCTGCCCCTGCAGGCGCCCGACCGCGCGGTGCGCGAGGTGGAGCGCGCGCGCGCGCTGCCGGGCGTGCGCGGCTTCTACGCGGCCACCGAGGTGCTCGGCAAGGAGCTCTCCGACCCGTCCTTCTTCCCGGTCTACGAGCGCATCGAGGCGAGCGGGCTGCCGCTCTTCCTGCACCCGGTGTTCGTGATCGGGCACCAGCGCCTCGCCGCGCACTACCTCACCAACCTGCTCGGCAACCCGTTCGAGACCGCGATCGCCGCGGCGTACCTCGTCTTCGGCGGCGTGCTCGACCGCTTCCCGCGCCTCGACGTCGTGCTGCCGCACGCGGGCGGCGCGTTCCCGTGGCTGGTCGGGCGGCTCAACCGCGGCTGGGAGAAGCGCGCCGACCTCAAGCACATCGCCCACCCGCCGCTCGAGTACCTGCGGCGCTTCCACTACGACACCATCGGCTACTCCGACGCGGTGCTCGAGTTCCTCGTGCGCCACGTCGGCGCCGACCGCGTCGTCATGGGGAGCGACTACTGCTTCCCGATCGCCTACGAGCAGCCGGTGACGAACGTCACCGGGAACTCGCTCATCGACGAGGCGGCCAAGGCGCTCATCGTCGAGGGCAACGCGCGGCGGCTGCTGCGGCTGTAGGCGCACGTGCCGGAGTTCATGGCCCCAGCCAGTGCGCTGCCGGCCGCGACAGAAACGCTTCCAGGCGCACGCCCTCACCGCCCACGAGCAGGCTGCGGTTCACCTTGAACCGCGCCGCGAACGCCGCGCTGCCCGCGTGCGCGACCGGCGCGCGGCCGCTCTTGACCTCGATCGCGACGAGCCGCCGCCCCGCCTGAACGACGAAGTCCACCTCCAGGTTGTGCTCGCGCCAGTACCCGACGCGGCAGGCGCCGCCCGCCCCGGCGTTGACGAGGTGCGCTCCCACGGCCGATTCCGTGAGCCGGCCCCAGAGCTCGCGATCGGCCCGCGCCTCCTCGATCGAGCAGCCCGAGAGCGCGCTCATGAGCGCGGTGTTCAGCACCTGGAGCTTCGGGCTCGACCCGCGGCTGCGCGCCGCGTCGCCCGCGTATTTGGGCAGGCCGCAGACCATGCCGGCGCCGCCCAGCAGCTCCAGGTAATGCGCGAGCGTGGTGGTATTCCCCGCGTCCTGCAGCTGCCCGAGCATCTTCGTGTACGAGAGCACCTGCCCCGAGTAGCGGCAGGCCAGCTCGAACAGCCGCCGCAGCAGCGCCGGCTTGTCCACGCGCGTGAGCAGCAGCACGTCGCGCGCTATCGAGGTCTCGATCAGGCTGTCGGCCACGTAGCGCGACCAGCGCGCGGGCTCATCGACGAGCGGCGCCGCCCCCGGGTAGCCGCCGTAGAAGAGATACTCGTCGAGCGACCACCCGAAGGCCGCGCGCATTTCCGCGTACGACCAGTGCGGCAGGTGCAGGATCTCGAAGCGCCCGGCCAGGCTCTCGCTCAGGCCCCGCGCGACCAGCAGCGGCGCCGAGCCCAGCACCACGACCTTGAGCGGCCGCCGCGCGCGCGTGTCCTCGTCCCAGTGGCGCTTGACGGTCTCCGACCAGGCGGGGATCTTCTGGATCTCGTCCAGGACCAGCACGGCGCCGGCCTTGCCGGTTTCCAGCCGGGCCGCTTCCCACTGCTGGCCGATCCAATCGGCGCCGCGCAGCGTCGGCTCGTCCGCGCTCGCGTAGCGTACCGGCGCGGCCAGTCGCGCGGTGACCTGCTGCACCAGCGTCGACTTGCCGACCTGGCGCGGTCCCGCCACCACCTGCATGAACCGGCGCGGCTCGACCAGGCGCCGCGCCAGCTCGGCGGCCTGCGGGCGCTGATACGGACGCTTCAATTTACTCATGACATTGAGTAGTTTTACTCAATATCGTGAGCAAGACAAGCCCGGGCAACGGCACCCGCAGCCACGGGCCGCGCAGCCATCCCGCGCGACAAAGCCCTAGAATGCGGCGCTCCCGCCCCTTGCGCCGCATGCCGCTCGAACGACCCACGTCAGCACCTCCTTCGCCGCGGCAGGCGTGCGCCGATTTCGGTGGCCTCTACGCCGTCAACGGCTTCGTCGCGTTCATCTTCGCCGCGTCGGGGCCGGTCGCGATCGTCCTCGCCGTCGGCACGCGCGGGGGGCTGAGCGCGTCGGACCTCGCGTCGTGGATCTTCGGCTCGTTCTTCGTCAACGGCCTGATCAGCATCGCGTTCTGCTGGTTCTACCGCCAGCCGCTCGTGTTCTTCTGGACCATCCCCGGCACCGTGCTGGTCGGCCCGGCGCTCGGCCACCTGAGCTTCCCCGAGGTCATCGGCGCCTTCGTCGCCACCGGCGTCCTGATGCTCGCGCTCGGCCTCTCGGGCTGGGTGCGGCGCGCGATGGAGGCGGTGCCGATGCCGATCGTCATGGGGATGGTGGCGGGCGTGTTCCTGCGCTTCGGGCTGGACCTGGTGTTCGCGGTCCGCGACGACTTCTGGATCGCCGCGCCGATGGTTGCGGCGTTCGTCGCGCTGAGCGCCGCGCCGCGGCTCGCGCGCGCGCTGCCGCCGCTGATCGGCGCGATGATCGTCGGCGGAGCGCTCATCGCGCTGCTCGGGCGCTTCGACGCCGCGGGCGCGGGCGGCTGGACCCTCGTGCGGCCGAACCTCTACGCGCCGGTGTTCTCGTGGCAGGCGATGGTGGAGCTCGTCGTGCCGCTCGCGATCACGGTGCTCGTGGTCCAGAACGGCCAGGGAGTGGCGGTGCTGCGCGCCGCGGGCCACGCGCCGCCGATCAACGCGGTCACCGCGGCCTGCGGCGCCGGCGCGCTCGTCACCGCCTTCGTCGGCGCGGTCTCCACCTGCCTCACCGGGCCGGTCAACGCGATCATCTCCAGCTCGGGCGACAAGTCGCGCCACTACACCGCGGGCATCCTGGTCGGGATCCTCGCGCTCGGGTTCGGCCTCGCCTCGCCCGTCTTCGTGCGGCTCATGCTCGCGACGCCGAAGGCGTTCATCGCCGCGCTCGCGGGGCTCGCCATGCTGCGCGTGCTGCAGGCGGCCTTCACGATCTCGTTCAAGGACCGCTTCGCCCTCGGCGCGCTCGTCACGTTTCTCGTCACGGTGGCCGACGTGCCGATCCTCAACATCGGCGCCGCGTTCTGGGGGCTCGTGTTCGGGTTCGCGACGTCGTGGCTGCTCGAGCGCGGGGATTTCGCCGCGCCGCGGCGCTGAGCCCGGCCGGCACGGTGAGCGGCGCCCTCGCACCGCGCGACCGCCTGCTGCACGGCTCGCCGCTGCGCCGGCGCGGGGCGTGCGTCGCGATCGGCGCGGCGCTCGCCGCGGTGCTCGCGGCCGCGACCAGCGTCCAGCTCGGACTGTTCGCGGGCATGCGCCCGGACATCGCGGCGGTCTTCCGCGCCGCGCTCGCCGCGTCCACCGTCCTCGCGCTGGTGCCGGTGACGATCCTCTGGTTCCTCGACCGCCGCGAGCGCGAGACGCCGTGGCTCTTCGCCGCGGCGTTTCTGTGGGGCGCGGTCATCGCGACCGCGCTCGCGCTCCCGTTCAACACCGCGTTCTCCGCCGCGGTCGACGCGTGGTTGGTCCAGCACCCGGTGGTCGGACGGACGCTCGGCCCGGACGCCGCGCAGATGATCGCGGCGCCGATCTCCGCCCCGATCGTCGAGGAGCTCGCCAAGGCGCTCGGCGTCGCGCTGCTCTTCTGGCTGCTGCGCGCCGAGTTCGACAACATGCGCGACGGCTTCGTGTACGGCGCGCTCGTCGGCCTCGGCTTCACCTGGTTCGAGTCGGCCCTGTACGTCGCGCAGGGCTACGCCCAGTTCGGCGCGCCCCCGTGGGGCATGCAGCTCGGCTGGCGTTACGCGCTCCTGGGCTTCGGCGGGCACGCGATGTTCACCGGCATCTTCGGCGCATTCCTCGGCGTCGCCATGCAGACGCGCCGGCGCTGGCTGAAGGTCCTCGCGCCGCTCTGCGGGCTCGTGCTCGCGATCGCCGCGCACTTCGTGAACAACGCGCTGCCGCTCGTCTTCGCGCTCGCCGGCGCGGCGCGCGGCGAGCCGCCGCCCGCGGCGCAGGAGGCGCCGCCCGACCTCGGCTTCATCGAGGCCTTCCTGATCGGCAGCGCGGTCGAGCTCACGATCTTCCTGCCCTTCGTCGCGGTCATGGCGTTCGCGCTCTGGCGCAGCGGCGTGTGGGAGCGGCGCGTGATCCGCGAGGAGCTCGCGCAGGAGGTGGGCCGGACCGTGCGCGAGGACGAGTACCGCGCAATCGCCGCCGACCGGATGTTCCGCACGCGCCGCATCGACCGGCTGCGCCGGCGCGAGTCGGCCGCGCTGGTGAACGCGCAGCACGAGCTCGCGTTCCGCAAGCGCCGCGTGCGCGATGACGGCGCCGACCCGGAGCGTGACCGGCTGGTCGCCGGCTGGCGCGCGGAGATCGCGCGGTTGCGCGCCGGGTGAGGCCCGATCAGAGCGCGCCGGCCGCGGCGGAGATCAGCATCAGCGCGATCAGCACGACGGTCGCGACGGCGAGACGGTCCACGCGCATGGTTTCCTCCGCAGTCCCGGACATGCGGAGAGGCTAGGCCGCCGGGCCCGCGCCGTCAGTCCGTCGAGCGGATTAAGACCCGCCTGCGCGCGTGACGCAGTGCACGCGCGCTACCGCGCCCGCGGCTTGCAGGCCTCGGGCTTGCCGTCGCGGTAGGCGGGCGTAATGCCGGTCGGCGTGGCCTCGCCGAACCCCACCCAGTAGGCCTGGCCGTCGAGGCAGATCTTGCGCAGCGTCCAGGCCTGGAGCTGCGTCTCGATCCGCACCGTGTCGAGGAGCAGCTCGTCGAGGGTGACCCGCCGCTCCAGGCGCGGATCGAGGCGCGGGGTGGGAAGCTGCGCGTGCGCAGCCGGCACGGCGACGAGTGCCCCGAGGAGCGCCGCAGGCGCCGCATATCGCCCGATCATCGTCGTTTCCTCCTTCGTGCGAATGGCGCGCGGCGCGCCTAGCGCGGCGCCGCGCCGAAAATCCGCGTGATCGTCTCCTCGCGCGCGCCCTGCCACGCGCGCACGAGGGGTTCGCCGATCGGCATGTCCGGCTGCACGAACATGAGCGAGGTCACCGGCGACGCGCCCGCGAAGGGCGCCCGGCCCGCGGCGCCCTCGTCCTGGACCACGAACACGTACCGGATGCCCGAGCTCGTCGACACGCGGCCGGTCGAATAGGTGAACGTCTCGGTGTAGCGCGTGCCGACGAGCTGCAGGTGGCCGAGGTAGACGGGAGCGGCCGCTTTCGGCACCCGGAACGCGACCCGCGGCCAGGTGATGCGATAGTCGTCTCCGAAGCCACCCTGGCCGATGCCGCTGACCACGTAGTGTCCCGGCGGCAGCCGCCAGACGAACGACCCGTCCGCGCGCGCGACGGCGTGCGACTGGTAGGGGGTTCCGGCGTCGAGGTCGAGCAGGTCGACGAACGGCGGGGGCACGTCGGGACGGAAAGCGCCGTAGGGCAGGGGCATCCGACCGTCGATCACGTAGTTGATGCGGCCGAAGATCACGACGCCCTCGTCCGTCGACGGCGGCTGGGCGACGCTCGCCTGCGGAACGATGCGCAGCGCGCAGCCGGACAGCGCCAGCGCCAGGACGACTGCGACCGCGCGCGCTGCGCCGCCTCGCACCGGGCGGCTCTCTCCGGCTACAGCCCGAGCAGCGCGAGCTGCCCGGCGGGATAGCGCGTCCCCGCCACGCGCGTGTCGTCGATCGCGCGCGCGAGGCGCTCCGCCTCGTCCGCCGAGAGTTTCACTTCCAGCGCGGCGAGGTTGTCGGCGAGGTGCGTGCGGCGCTTCGTCCCCGGAATCGGGACGACGTCGGGCCCGCGCGCCAGCAGCCAGGTGAGCGCGAGCTGCGCGGGCGTGCAGCGCCGCGCCTGCGCCATCTCGAGGAGCGGGCGCACGAGGGCGGCGTTCGCCTCGAAGTTGCCGTCGTGGAAGCGCGGGTGATCGCGCCGCCGGTCGGTCGCGCCGAGGTCGGCGGGCGACCTGATCGTCCCGGTGAGCATTCCGCGCCCGAGCGGCGAGTAGGCGACGAAGCCGATGCCGAGCTCGCGGCAGGTCGCGAGGACGTCGCGCTCGGCGAACCGGCACCACAGGGAGTACTCGGTCTGCAGCGCGGCGATCGGGTGCACGGCGGCCGCGCGCCGCAGCGTGGCGGACCCCGCCTCCGACAGGCCGAGGTGGCGGACCTTGCCCTGCTCGACCAGGCGCTTCATCGCGCCGACCGTCTCCTCGATCGGCACGGCCGCGTCCACCCGGTGCTGGTAGTAGAGGTCGATCACGTCGATGCCGAGCCGTGCGAGGCTCTTGTTGCACGCTTCGATCACGTGCTCGGGCCGGCCGTTCGCCGCCGGCTTGCCGTCGGGCGTGCGGACGTTGCCGAACTTGGTCGCGACCACCGCTTTCGCGCGGTAGCCGTCGGCGAGCGCGCGGCCGAGGAGCTGCTCGTTCTTGCCCTCGGCGTACGCGTCGGCCGTATCGAGGAAGTTCGCGCCGGCGTCGAGCGCCGCCCGCACGGTCGCGATCGCTTCGCCTTCGTCGACCGCGCCGTAGAGGTTGGTCATCGCCATGCAGCCGAGTCCGAGCGCCGAGACTTCGGGCCCGGTCCTGCCGAGTCGACGCAGCTGCATGAGGTCTCCTTCCGGATGCTGGCGCGGGACGGGAGTCTACGCGCGCCGGGCGCCGGCGCGCGTCAGCCTGCCTTGCGGCAGCTCACCGAGATGCCCTCGCTGCTCGCCCCGTCGGCGAAGCGAGTGTCGTAGCGCGGGTCGCTGCGCACGCGGTCGAGGAACTCGCGCACCGCGCCGGCGCGCGCGCGCGCGACGTTGTGCGCGGTGTAGCAGCCGCCCGGCGCCATCTTCGGATCGAGGTCGAGGAAGTACTGCAGGTACCACTCCTTGTCCGCGTCCTGGAAGACGAAGTCCCACGGACCGGGCAGCGTCTTCACCAGCTCGTGCGCGTCGCCGAGGCGCGCGTCCACGTACGCGGCGACGCCCGCGGCCTGCAGGTTGGCGCGCGCGCGCTCGTGCCGCCCGCGGTCGATCTCTATCGTGGTGACCCGGCCGCCGGTCTTCGCCGCCGCCCACGCGAGCCAGATGGTCGAGTGGCCGGTCGAGGTGCCGATCTCCAGCATGCGTTTCGCGCCGATGCGGAGCGCGAGGTCGTGCAGCACCTTGCCGTCCTGGTAGGGCACGTTGAGGTAGTCCCACCGGCCGCGCTGCGCGTCGAGAAAAGCGGACACCTGTCGGTCGAGCTCGGGATCCGCGCGCGGCGCCTGCGCGGCCGCGTCGAACGCGACGGTGCCGAGGGCGGCGCTGGCGGCGGCGGCGAGAAATCGGCGGCGGGAACCCCTGTTGTGCATCGCGACCTCCATCGGGCGTACGCGGGACGGTGGCGTCCGGCATCGAATAGGATACGACCCTTCATCGACCGCGCCGGAGCGCCGGAGTTCGCATGGAGCCGACCGCAACGCCGCTGCAGCGCCAGGCACGCCTGCTCGGCGACGCCGGCAGGTACCTCGCCGGCGGCGGCACCGGCCTCTTCGTCCTCCCGCCCGAGCTGAACCTGGTGGTCGAGCGCGGCCAGGGCAGCCGCGTCTGGGACGTGGCCGGGCGCGAGTACATCGACTACCACCTCTCGTCGGGTCCCGTGCTGCTCGGCCACGCGCATCCCGCGATCACCGCGGCGGTCGCTGCCCGCCTGCCGAAGGGCACGACCTACTACTTCCTGAACGAGCCCGAGATCGAGCTCGCGAAGCGGCTCGTCGACGCGATCCCGTGCGGCCAGGTCGTGCATTACACCGGCTCGGGCACCGAGGCGACCTTCTACGCCCTGCGCATCGCGCGCGCGTTCACGAAACGCAACAAGGTGCTGAAGTTCGAGGGCGCGTGGCACGGCATGCACGACTACGGCCTGTGGGGCACGGTGCCGGCGCGGCCGTCGGACTACCCGCACGCGCAGCCCGACTCGGTGGGCGTGCCGCCGCAGGCCGGCGAGACGGTGCTCGTGACGCCGTTCAACGAGACCGAGCGCGCGGTCGCGATGATCGAGCGCCACGCGCACGAGCTCGCCGCGGTGATCGTCGAGCCGCTGCAGCGCGTGCTGCTGCCGGAACCCGGCTTCCTGCAGGCGGTGCGTGCGGTCACCGAGAAGCACGGCATCGTGCTGATCTTCGACGAGATCGTGACCGGTTTCCGCATCGCCTGGGGCGGCGCACAGGAACGCTACGGCGTGGTGCCCGACCTCGCCTGCTACGGCAAGGCGATCAGCGGCGGCTTTCCGATGGCCGCGATCGTCGGCGATGGCGCGGTGATGTCGGTGCTCGATGCGCGCAGCCGCCCTAAGGCCGAGGTGGTATGGGCGACGAACACGCTCAACGGCAACCCGATCTGCGCCGCCGCCGGCATCGCCGCGCTCGGCGTGCTCGCGCAGCCCGGCGTCTACGACGGGCTGCGCCGGATCGGCGCGAAGCTCCGCGCCGGCATCGTCGCCGCGGGCGAGCGGCACGGGTTCGCGGTCCAGGCGCCGGGCGAGGACGCGGTGTTCGGCGTGCGCTTCACCGCGCGCAGGCCGCTGCGCACGTGGATGGACCTCACGACCGCCAACAAGGACCTGGGCCTGCGCTGGGCGCTCGAGCTCATCAGGCGCGGCCTGCTCGTGAACCCGAACGAGAAGATCTACCTCTCGATCGCCCACACCGACGCGGACGTCGACAAGACGCTCGACATCGCCGACCAGGCGTTCGCGGCGCTTAAGAGAGCGGGCTGAGCCGGCGCCGCGCGGCGCTATCCTCCCAAGGCGCCCTGCGCGTTCACGTATAGCGCGTAGACGCTCTTGCCCGCGGCCATGAAGAGGCGGTTGCGATAGGTCCCGCCGAAGCAGACGTTCGCGCAGCGCTCGGGCAGATCGATCCGGCCGATGAGCCGCCCGTCGGGGTTGAAGATGGCGACGCCGTCGAGCGCGGGATCGCCCATCCCCCAGCCGCACCACAGGTTGCCGTCGACGTCGCAACGGAACCCGTCGGGCGTGCCGGGGCCCGCCGAAATGAGGATGCGCCGGTTCGCGAGGCCGCGCCCGCGGTCGACCACGTCGTAGGCGAGGATGTTGCGCGGCACGCTGCGCGACTCGACCACGTAGAGGATCGACTCGTCGGGCGAGAACGCGAGGCCGTTCGGGCAGTCGATGCCTTCCGCGACCACCGTGAGCTCGCCGGTCGCGCCGTCGACGCGATAGACGTTCGTCGGCAATTCCGGGCGTGCGACCGTGCCTTCGTAGTGGCTGAGCAGGCCGAACGGCGGGTCGGTGAACCAGACCGACCCGTCGGACTTCACGACGAGGTCGTTGGGCGAGTTGAGCGGCTTGCCCTCGAAGCGGTCGGCGAGCACGGTGATCGTCCCGTCGTACTCGGTGCGCGACACGCGCCGGCCGCCGTGCTCGCAGGTCACGAGGCGCCCCTGGCGGTCGCGCGTGTTGCCGTTCGCGAAGCCGGAGGGCCGGCGGAAGACGCTCACCGCGCCGGTCTCCTCCTCCCATTTCATGATGCGGTTGTTCGGGATGTCGCTCCACAGCAGGAAGCGGGCGTCGCCGAACCACACCGGCCCCTCGGCCCAGCGGAAGCCGTGCGCGATGCGCTCCACGGAGGCGAGGGCGAGCCGGTACTTCGCGAAGCTCTCGTCGATCACGCGGACTGCGGGGTCGGGGTAGCGCTGACTGGGTTCCATGGATCAGTCCTCTTCAGTTCTGCGCAGCGCGCGCCGACCACGGCGCGGTCGAGCCGTGCGCCCGGACCTCGCCCGACATCGTCGCGCCCGCGACGCGGCCCCGGAACTCGAGCAGACGCCCGCGATGCAACAGGGCGAACCGGATCGTGTCGCCGCGCACGTGCAGCGCGCGCACCTCGCGCGACTCGCCGTCGAGGAGCGCCGTGCCGTCGAGCCGCTCGGGCGTCTGCGCGAGGGCGAGCGCGACCGGCGCGCCGTCGCCAACCGGCGGCCCGACCTCGAGCGTCCAGCGCCCGTCCACGCGCGCCGGCACCACGTAGTAGAAGAGCTTCGTCTCGACGGTGCCGTTGATCGCCTCCTTCTCCGCCACGTCGAAGAGCAGGGTCTTGTCCGGACGCCACGGCGCGAGCGGATAGTCGTGCGAGACGATGCGCGCGCCCACGGGCAGCTCAGCGCGCAGCTTGGGCACGAGCTGCGCGACCAGGCGCGGGAGCAGGTACATCATCACCACCGTCGCGTCGCGCACGTACGCCTGCAGCACGTCGCCCTCGACGAACCGCACGCGGTCGGCGACCCCGCGGCTCTCGGCGAGCGAGCGCGAGTACACCACCAGGTCGAGGTGACGCTCGACGCCGACGCCGCGCGCGCCGTGGCGCTCCGCCGCGGCGATCACGAGCCGCCCGTCGCCCGAGCCGAGGTCGTACACCGTGTCCGCGGGCTGGATCTCCGCGAGCCGCAGCATCTCGTCGAGGATGACCCAGGGCGTCGGGACGAACGGCCCGCCGTCGGTGGTCGGCGGCGGCTCGTACGCGCGCTGGGCCGCCGCCGCGAGCGGCCAAGCGCCGAGTGCGCCGAGGGCACCGAGCGCGCGCCGCCGGTCCACGTTCGCGCTCAGCCGAGGCTCGAGTAGCCGCCGTCGACCAGCATGACGGTCCCGGTCATGTAGCGCGCGGCGTCCGAGCAGAGGAACAGGATCGGGTCGGCGATCTCGGCCGGGTCGGCCCAGCGGCCGAGCGCGATGCGCGAGCTGATCTGCGCGTTGCGCTCCGGGTTCTCGCGCGCGCCGCGCGAGAGCTCGGTCACGACCCAGCCCGGCGCGACCGCGTTCACGCGGATGCCGTCGGCGGCGTACGCGCAGCCGAGCGACATCGTCAGGTTGCGCACCGCCCCCTTCGAGGCCGAGTACGCCGGCTGCGCCGGCCCGCCG
>JAGVSZ010000328.1 GCA_019137045.1 Betaproteobacteria bacterium | reverse complement strand
CCTGCTCGCTCGCGAACGCGGTGAGCGTCTTGCGCGGCGCGGGGGAGGCGGGGGCGGCGCCCGCCGCCGCGGCGGCGACCGCGGCGACGGCGAGACAGGCGGCGAACGTGCGGCGCATGGCGGTCCTCCCGTGCAGGTTCGCCGCGGTAAACGGACCGCCTGTCGGTTCGGGGTTAGGGCGGCGGGCCAAAGTGCGCTCTAATTCACCGCGTGTCCGGACCGCCCGCCGTCGCGTTGCCGCAATCCGATCCCGGCCTCACTGCGGTGCCGGGGCTGGAGGTGGGTCACGACACCCTCGCCGAGCGGCCGACCGGCTGCACGGTCGTGCTCGCCCGGCGCGGCGCGGTCGCCGGGGCGGACGTGCGCGGCGGCGCGCCGGGCACGCGCGAGACCGATCTCCTCGATCCGAGCAACACCGTGCAGCGGGTGCACGCGCTGGTGCTGTCCGGCGGCAGCGCGTTCGGGCTCGACGCGGCCGCCGGCGTGGTGCGCTACCTGGAGGAGCAGGGCGTCGGCTTCGACGCCGGCGTCGCGAAGGTGCCGATCGTGCCGGCCGCGGTGCTCTTCGACCTGTCCGTGGGCGGAAAACCCCACGTGCGCCCGAATGCGGACAGCGGCTATCGCGCGGCGCGGTCGGCGAGCGAGGGACCGGTCGCGGCGGGCAACGTCGGGGCCGGCGCCGGGGCAACCGTCGGCAAGATCGCCGGGCTCGCCCGCGCGATGCGGGGCGGGCTCGGCTCGGCGTCGATCGCGCTGCCCGACGGGCTGGTCGTGGCGTCGCTCGTCGCGGTGAACGCGGTCGGCGACGTCATCGACCCGGCGACGGGGCAGCTCGTCGCCGGCGTGCGGACTGCGGACGGGCGCGCGCTCGCGGACGCGCGGACGCTACTGCGGACGGGCGGTTTCCAGCCGCTCGCCCGGCCGGGGGAGAACACCACGATCGGCGTGGTCGCGACCAACGCGGCGCTCGACAAGGCGCAGGCGCGCAAGGTCGCGCAGATGGCGCACGATGGTGTCGCGCGCGCGATCGCGCCCGCGCACACGCCGCTCGACGGAGATACGATCTTCGCCCTCGCGACCGGGGACCTGCCGGGCGCGCCGGACCTGATGAGGATCGGCGCGCTCGCGGCCGAGGCCGTGGCCGAGGCGGTCGTGCGCGCGGTGCGCGCGGCGGCCGGGCTGCCCGGGCTGCCCGCGGCGCGCGACATGAGCTGAAGCGCGGGACGTGCCCGCACTGCGCGCGCCGGGCGCGGACGTTCAGCTCATCTGCGACTGCAGGTAGTTCTGCAGCCCGACATCTTTGATCAAGTCGAGCTGGGTCTCGAGCCAGTCGATGTGTCCTTCCTCGCTCTCGAGAATCCGCTCGAAGACCTCGCGCGTCACGTAGTCGCCGACCGACTCGCAGTGCGCGATCGCCTTCTTGAGCACGGGATGGGCCTCGCGCTCGAGCTTGAGGTCACACGCGAGCGCTTCCGGCACGTTCTCACCGATCATGAGCTTCCCGAGGTCCTGGAGGTTCGGCAGGCCCTCCAGGAAGAGGATGCGCTCGATGAGCCGATCCGCGTGCTTCATCTCGTCGATCGACTCCTTGCGACTGCGCTCGGCGAGCTTCTCGTACCCCCAGTTCGCGTACATGCGCGCGTGGAGGAAGTACTGGTTGATCGCGGTCAGCTCGTTCTTCAGGACCGTGTTGAGATGGGTGATGACCTGCTTGTCGCCCTTCATGGCGCCTCCGCCGGGAACGCGTGGGTAGGATTGCGGCTCGCGCGCCAGACTTGGGCGTCACGTCGCGCCGCTGGGGCTGCCGCCCCGCGCGCGAGGATAGCACGCGCACTAGTCGTAATGGCCCAATAGGTTGTTTCTGTTCATCCGGACTGAGTCTGCGCGACTGGAAGGTGCGACCCAATCCACTCTCCCAGGAATCTCAGCCGGATGAACACGCACAAGAATGCCCGACTCACCTTCGCTCGTCGACTGGGGCTGGTGATGGACGTCCTCGAGCGAGAGCTCACGTTGTGCGCGGCCGCGGCCGCGCACAACGTGAGCGTGCCCCGCGGTCGACCGCCCCGACAGCAGGGATGCGACCGTCGGGTCCGTGCGCGCTTCCGCACCTTGGGCCAGCGCCACCCCTTCGCGCGTGATCATCAGGGCGGTGAACGCGAGCATGATGCGACGAGCGATGCGTCACGGCCGCTGTGCCGTCGATTCGCGCTAGCGATCGATGGCAATCCGCATCCGCCGGCTGGCGGGCACCATGCGGACCATCATCGATACCGCCAGAGCGGCGGCGTTCAGTGCGGGGAACGTTTCCCGGATGGGCAGGCTCGCGTACGGCGCAAGTCGGCGCCTTCCAGGGTCAGTCGCGGTTCGAGGTCAGTCGCCCTGCGCCGCGCAGGCGCGGGCGCATTCCCGCAGGATCTCGTCCGCCGCGCACGCGCACTTGCCGCAGCTTGCGGAAACGCCGAGCGCGTCCTTCAGATCCGCGATGCTCGCTACGCCGAGCTCGGCGCACTGCCGGATCTCGCGGTCGGTGACTGCGCTGCAGACGCAGACGAACATGGTGGTCGAACGAGAACGGTAATGCGAGACATTATCATTATCGTGGCGCGTTCTGGCAACCACTTGTTCATCATGGTGATAACCAGATGTGATCCAGATCAACAAATCTCACTGATTTAGCTCGCTTATGCGGCTTTTCATTCCCATGGACAGGGTTGGGTCTTGTCAATACAAATAAGACTCATTATTATCAAGTAATGTCGGACAACCGCTCGGAGTCACCCTCGATCGCGCCCGTTCCACGGTCGGTGGAGCCGCCGCCGCGGGTCTCGTCACGCGAGCTCCTCGGTGGCAACGGCGAATTGATCATCGTGCACCAAGGCCGTGAGTACCGACTTCGCATCACGCAGAACGGCAAGTTGATCCTGACCGCCTGAGCGGCGCACGAGCGTCGCCCCGGCACACAGCCAGCCAGCCGCCCTCACCGGGGCGATGCCAGCCCGCGAGAACCATGCAGAAGGGGGAGGCTGGCAATGAAGAGAGGAATTGCCCTGGGAGGGGCACTGTGGCTCGCGGCGGCAGGACTGCATGCGCAGCAGCCGGTACCGCAGCCGACGCAGCAGGCACAGCCGGCAACGCCGCTGCGCGAAATCTCCGTCACCGCCACGCGCACCGAGCGCAGCACCGACGACGTGCCGGCGACCGTCGACACGATCGACGCGCAGGAGATGGAACGCGGCCTGGTGCGCGACATCCGTGACCTGATTCGCCACGAGCCCGGGGTCTCGGCGCCCAACGATCCCGACCGGTTCGGCGCGACCGGCTTCAACATCCGCGGCCTCGAGGAGAACCGGGTCGTGATCCAGGTCGACGGCGTGCGCCTGCCGGATTTCTTCCGCTTCAGCGTCGGCCCGTTCAACACCGTCCCGCGCAACTTCGTCGACATGGACTCGCTCAAGCGCGTGGAGATCCTGCGCGGCCCCAACTCGAGCCTCTACGGCTCCG
>JAGVSZ010000004.1 GCA_019137045.1 Betaproteobacteria bacterium | reverse complement strand
CACACCTTGCGCGTGACGTCGGCCGCCGGATGCGCGTCGAGCAGCACCCGCCCCGCCCGCACCCAGGCCTGCAGCCGGCTGCGCGAGTGCTCCGGATAGACGCGGGCGAGCGCCTGGTCGAGCCGCAGTCCGGCCAGCTCGCGCGGAATGGAGCGCTCGGCGGTCGGACTATAATCCCCCGCATCGCTTCGCCCGGCAGCCGACATGTCCCGCATTTGCGTCGCTAGTTTAGCGTTTGTCCTCGCCCTGCTGGTCGGCGGCTGCGGCGCGCTGCGCTTCGGCACGGACGACGACGAGACCGCCGGCTGGTCGGCCCAGCGCCTCTACTCGGAGGCGAAGGATGCGATGGCCGAAAGCGACTACGCGCGCGCGGTGAAGTACTTCGAGAAGCTCGAGGCGCGCTACCCCTTCGGCCGCTACGCCCAGCAGGCCCAGCTGGAGAGCGCATACGCGTACTACCGCGAGAACGACCCGGCCTCCGCGGTCGCCGCCTGCGACCGGTTCATCAAGCTGCACCCGAACCATCCGAACGTCGACTACGCGTACTACCTCAAGGGCATCGTCAACTTCTACGAGGACCAGAACCTGCTCGCGCGCTTCGCCGACCAGGACCCGACCGAGCGCGATCCGCGCGCCGCGCGCGACTCGTTCCTCGCGTTCAAGGACCTCGCGACGCGCTTCCCGGACAGCAAGTACACCCCCGATGCGCTGGCGCGGATGAATTACCTGGTGAACGCGCTCGCGTCGCACGAAGTGCACGTCGCGCGCTACTACATGCGGCGCGGCGCGTACCTCGCGGCGGCGAACCGCGCGCAGTTCGCGGTGAAGACCTACCCCGAGGCTCCGGCCGTGGAGGAGGCGCTGTTCATCATGGTGCAGGCCTACGGCGCGATGGGCATGAAGGATCTGCGCGCGGACGCCGAGCGCGTACTGGCGAAGAACTTTCCGCAGAGCTCGGCGCTGAGCGGGAACTTCGTGCGCAACGAAAAATCCTGGTGGCAGATCTGGAAGTAGCCGCGCGCCGCGGGCGCGCCCGCGCTCAGGAGACCTGCAGCCCCTCGTCCGCGACATAGGCGCGGATCACGGCGTCGATGTCCGGGTCGGCCGCGAACCCGAGGGCGGTCGCGCGCGGCGTGCGGAAGCGCACCGGCCAGCCCTGCACGATGCGATTGATCCGCTCGTCCGGCGCGAACCGGACGCGCGCAGCGGCGGCCTCGCCCGCGATGCGCCGCAGCGCCGCCACCCCCTCGGCGACCGTGACCGTGATCCCGGGCAGGTTCAGCACCCGGTTCACGCCCCAGGCCGCGGCCGGCAGGTCGTGCGCGTGGATGAGCGCGTCGACGACCCGGCGCGGCGACAGCAGCCAGATCCCGGTCGACTCCGGCACCGGGCACTCGCAGACGACGCCGTTGAGCGGCTCGCGGAAGATGCTGCTCGCGAACGAGGACGCGGCGAGGTTCGGCCGGCCGGGACGCACGACGATCGTCGGCAGGCGCAGGCTGCGCCCGTCGACATACCCCTTGCGCGTGTAGTCGCTGACCAGGTACTCGCCGATCACCTTCTGCGCGCCGTACGACGTCTGCGGATTGGGCGTCGTCGCATCGTCGAGCACGGCGGGGAGATCGCCCCCGAACGCCGCGACCGAACTCGCGAACACGAGCCGCGGCGGGCGCTGCAGCCCGCGGCAGGCCTCCAGCAGCAGCCGCGTTCCGTCGAGGTTCACGCGATAGCCGAGGTCGAAGTCCGCCTCGGCGCCCGCGCTCACCACCGCGGCGAGGTGGAACACCGCCGCGGTGTCCCGGTCGAGCGCGGCGTCGATCAGTCCGGGCGCCGACAGGTCCCCGGGCACGCACGTCAGGCGCGCATCGGGAGCGGGCGGGAACGCGCGGTCGAGGAGCTTGATCGCGCTGATGGCGGCCGGCGCCCCGTCGGGCCCCGCCAGCGTGCCGCGCTCGAGGAGCTCGCGCGCCAACCGATGACCGATGAAACCGCCGCCGCCGGTGATCAGGACTTTCATCGCTCGCCTCCAGTGTGCGCGCCGCGCCGCCGGGCGGCGCATTGCGGCGGTGGGCTCTCCCGTTGCGTCGCGCCGGCGAAGAACGCGGCGACGTCCGCAATCGAGCGGGTGCGCGGCATCGGCGGCAGGCTGTCGAGGAGCTGGCGCCCGTAGCCCTTGGAGAGCAGGCGCGGGTCGCACAGCACGAGCACGCCGCGGTCGTGCTCGTCGCGGATCAGGCGGCCCGCGCCCTGCTTGAGCGCGATTGCGGCGTGCGGCAGCTGGTACTCCACGAACGGGTTGCGTCCGGCGCGGCGCAGGTGCTCGAGGCGCGCGGCGAGCACCGGGTCGTCGGGCGGGGCGAACGGCAGCTTGTCGATCACCACCACCGAGAGCGCTTCGCCGCGCACGTCGACGCCCTCCCAGAACGACGCGCTCGCCACGAGCACGCCGTTGCCCAGCCGTCGGAAGCGCGCGAGCAGCTCGCTGCGCGAGCCCTCGCCCTGCAGGAGGAGCGGCAGGTCGAGGCCCGCCGCGCGCAGCTGCCCGGCGAGCCGCACGTGCGCCTGGCGCATCGCGCGCAGCGAGGTGAAGAGCAGAAACGCGCGCCCGCGGCTCGCGGCGAGCACCGGCACCGCCGCGTCGACCACCGCGTCGGTGTGCTCGGCGCTGTTGGGCAGCGGCAGCGCCGGCGGCAGGTAGACGAGCGCGTTGGCGCCGTAGTCGAACGGGCTCGCCCAGCACGCGACATCGGCGTCGTCGAGGCCGAGCGCGTCGCGGTAGTGGCCGAAGTCGCCGCGCACCGCGAGCGTCGCCGAGGTGAAGATCCAGGCGCGCGGCGGCCCGTCGAGCTGGCGCCGGAACGGGGCGGCGATCGAGAGCGGGGTCATGCGCAGCGCCGCGGACTGCGTGAACACCTCGACCCAGCGGATCACCCCGGCGTCGTGCGCGTCGCGCCAGCGGGCGAGCCGTTCCGCCATCTCGCCCGCGCGCCGCGCGCAGTGCGCCAGCCCCTCGCTGCGCTCGGCCAGCGCCGCGAGCCCGCTGCGCAGCGCCGCGACCGCGTGCGCCAGACGCTCGACCGCCGGCGCGAACTCGCCGTCCTCCTCCAGGGCGGCGGCCGGGATGCGCGTCTCCTTCCGCGGCACGGCGAGCCGCAGGTCGCGCGCGGCCTTGTCGAGCGCGCGCACCCGCTCGGGCAGCTCGCGGACGTCGCGCGCCGAGACAGCCGCCTCGGCGAGCGTGTCGCGGCAGAGGTCCAGCACCTGCCCGGTGGACACGGTCTCGCCGAAGAAATCGCTCGCGGTCTCCGGGAGCTGGTGCGCCTCGTCCAGGACCACCGTGTTGCAGGACGGCAGGAGCTCCGCCATGCCCTCGTCCTTCAGCACCACGTCGGCGAAGAACGGCCGCCCACGCGGGGGAGTCCTCGGCGACCGCGTCGAGCTCGGCCCGGTCGCCGCTGCGCGTGCGGCGGGCGAAGCGCGCGATCGCCTGCAGGTCCGCCGCCGCCGCGCGCGAGGGCAGGCGCGCGTCGTCGAGGTTGCGCCCGAGGTGGTAGTGGCAGACGTAGTTGGCGCGCCCCTTCAGCACCGCGGCGGTCACCGGCACCGCGAGCGCCGCGCGCACCGCGGGGAGATCGCGCTGGAAGAGCTGGTCCTGGAGCGTCTTCGTGCCGGTGGAGACGATCACCTTTCCGCCGGCGAGCAGCGCGGGCACGAGGTAGGCCACGGTCTTCCCGGTGCCCGTCCCGGCCTCGGCGAGCAGGACTCGACGCTCCAGGATCGCCCGACCGATCCGCGCCGCCATCTCCCGCTGCCCGGTGCGCGCGCGGTAGTCGGAAAGCGTGCGGCTCAGCGGTCCGTCGGGCGCGAAGATCGCCGCGAGCGCGGCGTCGAGCTCGCCCGCTCTCATGCGGCCGCCCCCCGCCTCCGGCGCGGTCTCGGCCCCGGGCACGCCCGCGCTCACCGGACCTCGTCGACGCGGACCCAGACGCTCGTGCTGCCGGAGCGCGCGCCGCTCGCGCCGGAGAGCACGCCCGCGTGTGAGCCGGCCGCGGACCGCGTGACGCCCCCGAGTTCGATCCACTCCCCGAGTCGGCCGCTGGCGGTCGTCGCCACCTGCTGGACGTGGGCCGATCCGTCCGGTCCGGGCGTCGCGCGCTGGGGCGCGATCTCGAGCACGACCCGGTCGCCGGCCACGCGCGGCGTGACGTAGAAACCGCTGGCGACGTTCTGGAAGGTCGTCGTGCCCTGCACCACGGTGCCGCCGCCCGGCGCCGGCGCGAGGACCGCGCTCCGCACCGGGATCGACTGCCCCGTCGCGATGTAGGCCGGGCTGCCCTCGAGAGCCTGCACCTGGCTCGTCATGCGGTCGGCGCCCGAGCGGTGCGACTCGTGGACACCGACCGCCACGCCGGACTGGGCGCCAGGCGGCGCGTTGATCCCCACGCGCGCATTGCCGCCGGCGATCGTGCCGGAGACCGCGGCGGCGCGTTCGGTGGACGCGCCGGCAGCGTCCTGGCGCACCGAGATCAGCAGCCGGCGGGGCCGCGTGTCGAGCGACGCGACCACCTGCCTGATCTGCGCGATGTTCGCGCGGCTCGCCCGGATGACGAGCAAGTTGCGTTGCCCGGTCAGGGCGCCGCCCGGCTCGACCAGCGGCCGCAGGGTGGGGATCAACTCTTCGGCCGTGCGATAGCTGAGCGGCAAGACTTCCACCTCGTCCGCGACCGCCGCGGCGACCGGGCCGATGACGAGCAGAAGCGCGATCAGCAGGCGTCTCATCGATTTGCCGGAGCAGGAGAAATCGGTAACCAGAGCCTAACGCGGCTTCCGGCGCGACGCGCACTTTCGCGCCGTGCACCCGCGCCGGGGTGCGCACGTTCTTCGGCCTGCCTCGCCCGGAGCGGCTTTACAGGCCCCGAAGTCTCTTCTAAAGTACCTGAGCTATGCATTTCAACACGATGTTTAGCTTGGTTTTTATGGCGGTCGCGTTGGTCGGCTGTGCGGCCGGCCTGCAGGCGCCCGAACCGGTCGTACCGCCGCCTGGAAGACCGGCGGTCGAACCCGCCGGAACCGCCGCGGGCGCCGCCGACGCGAGCGACGCCGCCATCCTCGCCCTCTCGCTGGTCGGCACGCCGTACGCCGCCGGGGGTGAATCGCCCGAACGCGGCTTCGACTGCTCGGGGCTCGTCGCCTACGTCTATGCCCGCGCCGCGCAGCGCCGGCTGCCGCGCAGCACCTTCGACCTCGCACGCGCGGGCTCGCCTGTCGACCCGGGTCAACTCCAGGTCGGGGATCTCGTCTTCTACAACACCCGGCACCGCCCCTACTCCCACGTGGGCATCTATCTCGGAGGATCCCGCTTCGTGCACGCCCCCGCGACCGGCGGCGTCGTACGCATCGAGGAAATGCACGTCCGTTACTGGACCCAGCGCTTCGACGGCGCCCGGCGGCTGATTTTTTGATCCGGAGCACACCGGATCGGGCGGGTGACG
>JAGVSZ010000289.1 GCA_019137045.1 Betaproteobacteria bacterium | reverse complement strand
GGCGCGAGCGCGCGCTGGCGCGCGCGTACGAGGCGGAAGTGCGCGCGCTGGCGGCGCGGCTCGAACCGGCGAATCACGCCGCCGCGACCGAGCTCGCCGCGCTCCCCCTGCGCATCCGCGGGTTCGGCCCCGTCAGGGCGCGCGCGCTCGGGGAGACGCGCGCGCGTGCCGCCGAACTGCGCGCGCTCGTGCGCGCGTGAGCGCCGCGCCGCGGGCGTACTTGGTATCCTTCGGCTCCCCGAAAAAAGGAGAGCAAATGGCCGGTACCCACCTCCAGATCCTCGGCATCTGCGGCAGCCTGCGCAGGAAGTCGTCCAACCTGGCCGCGCTGCGCGCCGCCGGCGAGCTGATGCCGCAAGGCATGAAGCTCGAGATCGCCGACATCGCCGACCTCCCGATGTTCAACCAGGACGTGCTCGACGCCGGCGTGCCGGCGCCGGTCGCGCGCCTGAAGGCGCAGATCGCCGCGGCCGACGGCGTCCTGGTCGCGAGCCCCGAGTACAACTTCTCGGTGACCGCGCCGCTCAAGAACGCGATCGACTGGGTGTCCCGGCTCCCGGACCAGCCGTTCCAGCACAAGCCGGTGGCGCTGCTCTCGGCCTCGATCGGTCCGCTCGGCGGCGCGCGCGTGCAGTACGACCTGCGCAAGATCCTGGTGCAGCTGTGGGCGTACGTGCTGCCGCGGCCGGAGGTGTTCATCGGCATGGCCGCAACCAAGTTCGACGCCGACGGGCGCCTGACCGACGAGACGACGCGCAAGTTCATCGGCGACCTGCTCACCGGCTTCCGGGACTGGATCGCGCGCACGGCGCGCAAGTAGCGCGCCACTCTCCCCGGCGCGCGCCGCCGCCGGGCGCCGCTTCACTTGCGCGGCCAGGGCGCGCCCATGCCGTAGGGCGCCGGGACGATCTCGACGATCTTGCGCAGCAGGGCGTCGAACTCGGCGCCCGCCTGCCGCCCGACGAGCGGGTCGGCATTGGAGCCGAACGCGGCGTCGAGCTCGGCCCAGTCCGCCGCGCTCAAGGCCTGCTGCGCGGCCGGGAGCACCTCGTTCTCCTCGGTCGCCATGTGCCGCCAGTGGAACGCGATGTACTCGTCCAGCGCGCGGATGAACTCGTCCAGCGCCTGCGGACCGCCCTGCTCGTAGCGCGCGAGCGCCTGCGCGAGCGCCCGGACCGCCGGCGGGCAGTCGGCGTGCTCGGCGCGCAGCCGGTCGAGCAGCGGCTTGCGGCCCGGGTCGCGCTCCTCGAGCCGCCGGAAGAGGTAGCGGTCCTCCTTGGGGTGGTGGAAGCGCTCCGGGAAGGCCTCGATGTAGTGCAGCATCGCGCGGAACACCCCGAAGTCGGGCGTGGCGCCGCGCGCGCGCACGTCGTCGAGCAGCCGGCGCGCGGCGGTGAGCACCGCCGACAGCGCCCGGTGCTCCTCGCGGATGACGTAGAGCGACTTATGCATGGGCGGCCGCGAGCGCGAAGTAGAGGTTGGTCAGGTCCTCGCGCTGCGCGATCCGCTCGGTCGAGTCGTGCAGCGCGATGCGCCCCTTGATCAGCACGTAGGCGCGGCTCGCGAACGGCAGCGCGATGTCGAGCTTCTGCTCCACCACGAGCAGCGTGAGGCCGGTCTCGCGCAGCCGCTCGAGCGTGCGGCGGATCTCGGCCACGACGAGGGGCGCCAGCCCGAGGAACGGCTCGTCGAGGAGCAGCAGCCGCGGCGCGCTCATGAGCGCGCGGCCGATCGCCAGCATCTGCTGCTCGCCGCCGGAGAGCGTCCCGGCGGCCTGCGTCCGGCGCTCCGCGAGGCGCGGCAGGAACCGGTAGACGAACGCGAAGCGCTCGGCGAGCGCCGCCGCGCCGCCGCGCAGCCGCACCGCGCCCAGGCGCAGGTTGTCCTCCACGGCGAGCGGCGCGAACACGCGCCGCCCCTCCGGCACGAGCGCGACCCCGCGCGCGACGATGCGGTGGCTCGGGAGCAGCGCGAGGTCGTCCCCGTCGAAGACGATCCGCCCGCTGCGGTGCTCGATGGTGCCGGTGATCGCGCTCATCAGGGTGGACTTGCCGGCGCCGTTCGGGCCGAGCAGCGCGACGCACTCGCCGCGCTCCACGGCGAGGTCGACGCCCTGCACGACCGGGGCGGGGCCGTAGCCCGCGCTCACGCCCTCAAGCCGCAGCATGCGTGCTCTCCCCTGCGCGCGCGGCGTCCACCAGCGCCGCCGGGTCGCCGAGATAGGCGTCGATCACCGCGGGATGGTGGCGGATCTCGTCCGCGCTGCCCTCGGCGATCTTCACCCCGAAGTTGAGCACGACGACGCGCCCGGCGAGCGGCAGCAGGAAGCGCATGTCGTGCTCGATCAGCAGCACCGCGATGCCGCGCGCCGCGATCCCGCGCAGCAGCGCGGCGAGCCGGTCGAGCTCGGCCGGCGCGAGGCCCGCCGCCGGCTCGTCGAGCAGGATGAGGCGCGGGTCGCCCGCCATCGCGCGCGCGATCTCGAGCAGGCGCCCCTGGCCGAAGGAGAGCGTGGTCACGTCCGCCTCGCGCCACTCGGCGAGCCCCACGAACCCGATCAGCTCCTCCGCGCGCGCGCGGACGGCGGCTTCCTCCGCCCGCGCGCCGGCGCGCGCGCCGACGATCGACCACAGGCCCGCGCGAAAGCGCGTGTGCGCGCCGACCATCACGTTCTCCACCACCGACATCCCGGCGAACACGCGGTTGTGTTGGAACGTGCGCAGGATGCCGCGCCGCGCGATCTCGTGCGGCGGGAGCCCCGCGACCGGCTCGCCGCCGGCGCGGATCTCGCCCGCGTCCGGGCGCAGGGCGCCGGCGATCAGGTTGAAGGTGGTGCTCTTGCCGGCGCCGTTGGGGCCGATCAGCCCGAGGATCTCGCCCGGGCGCACCGTGAAGTCGAGGTCGGCGACGGCGAGCAGCCCGCCGAAGCGCCGGGTCAGGCCGCGCACCTCAAGCAGCGCGTCGGCGGAGCGCATCGTAGAGCCCGATCAGGCCGCGCGGCTGCAGGAGGATCGCCGCCACCATCAGCACGCCGAACACCAGCGCGTGGTGGTGGCCGATGAGCGGCGAGAGCACGAACGGCAGCAGGTAGAGCGCGACCGCGCCGGCGATCGCGCCCGCCTGCCGGCCCGCCCCGCCGATGATCACCATGAACAGGAGCAGGAACGCGTTCTCCAGCCCGAAGATCGGCGGGTTGACGGTGTTGTCGACGAACGCGTACGCCATCCCCGCGACCGCGGCGAGCGCGCTGGTGAGCGTGAATGCGATCACCTTGGTGCGCGCGACGTTCACGCCCATCGCCGCCGCCGCCTCGGGGCTGTCGCGCACCGCGCGGCAGGCGCGCCCGAACCAGGAGCGGTCCAGGCGCGCGAGCAGCGCCATCGTTCCGAGCATCAGCAGGACGATCACCACCGTGTACCACGGCCCGGTGACGCGCACGCCGAGGATCGCGGGCAGGCGGTAGTCGGCGAGCCCGCCCGCCCCGCCGGTCACCGCCCCGCCCTCGTTGAGCACGACGATGAAGAGCTGCGCGAGCGCGAGCGTCGCGAGCGCGAGGTAGAACCCCTCCAGCCGCGTCGAGGGAATCGCCACGGCGAGCGCCACCGCCACGCACAGCGCGACGCCCGCGACGATCGCGAGCGGCAGCGGCAGCCCGGCCTGGAAGGTGAGGATCACGATCGAGTAGGCGCCGATGCCGTAGAAGGCGAAGTGCGAGAACGCGACCTGTCCCGCGACCCCGAACAGGAAGTTGTAGCCGAGGGCGAGCGTGACCCATAGCAAGAGCTTGCGGTAGACGTCGTTGTGGTAGCTCGACAGGGCGAACGCCAGCGCCGACAGCACGAGCGCCGCCGCGAGCCAGCGCGCGAGCGGCTTCACGCCCGCGCCCCGCGCTCGGCGAGCAGCCCGGTCGGGCGCACGAGCAGGAACAGCATGAGCAGGGCGAGCGGGACGCCCTGGGCGTAGCCCGGGGGCAGCGGCGCGTAGCGCGCGGTGAGCTGCTCGGCGAAGGCGAGGAGCAGGCCGCCTAGCAGCGCGCCCTCGACCCGCCCGACCCCGCCGATCACGAGCGCGGTGAAGCCCTGGATCGCGAGCGGGACGCCCATCAGGTAGTGGGCCGAGACGTTGGGCCCGACCAGCAGCCCGGCGAGCGCGGCGATCACCGCGCCCGCGGCGAAGGAGAGCGCGGCGACGCGCGTGCGGTCGATGCCCACCAGCGCCGCCGCGCGGCGGTCGATCGCCACCGCCGCGAAGCACTTGCCGGCGAGCGTGCGCTCGAAGAAGAGCCACGCGAGCGCGAAGGTCGCGAGCGTCGTGCCGATGATGAAGAAGCTCTGGTACGAGCCGGCGAGCGGGCCGAGCTCGAGCCGGCCGAAGCCGAGCGGGTAGGGCACCGGGTACGGATCGGGCCCGAACGCGAGCGCGACCGACTCGCGGAACACCACCAGCATGCCGAGCAGCGCGAGGATCGGCGCGAGCAGCGGCGCGCCCGCGCGCACGAGGGGCCGCACCGCGATGCGCTCGGTGGCCCAGCCGACGACGAACATGCAGGCGAGCACCGCGGCCACGCCGACGGGGTAGGGCAACTCCACCTTGGTGACCGCCAGGAAGGCGCCGAACGCGCCGACCATCGCCCACTCGCCGACCGCGAAGTTGATGATCCCGGTGGGCCGGATCATCACCAGGTAGGCGAGCGCGAGCAGCGCGTAGACGCAGCCGGTGGCGCTCGCGCTGACGGCGAGCTCCAGCAGATCCCGCATGCGGCGGAGTGCGCGCGGCTAGCGGGTGCCGACGTGCACGACGCGGCCCTGGCGGTCGCCCTCGTAGACGCGCACCACCATGCCCTCGGGGTCGAACCCGGTGCGCTTGCCGTCCGGGAAGCGGTACTTCATGCCCTGCGCCCCCATCACCCCGGCGAAGTTCGTCGCCTGCATCGCGGCGCGGACCGCTTCCTTGTCGGTCGAGCCCGCGCGCCCGATCGCGTCGGCGACCAGCCGGATCCCGTCGTAGCCGTAACCGTGCAGGTTGTAGGGGGTCTTGCCCTTGGCTTTCTCGTACGCCTCGACGAAGGCCTTCACCTCGGGCTTGGCCGGATCGTAGGCGTCGACGAAGGTGATGCCGTCGAGCAGGCCCTTCGCCACGGTCGAGTACTGCGGCACCGACAGGTTGTACGACGAGTGGATCGGGAACTTGAGCCCGAACTGCCGGTAGGCCTTGAGGATCAGCACGTTCTCGGGCGTGAGCACCCCGGCCATGAACATGGCGTCGGGGTTCGCCGCGCGGATCTTCTGCAGCTGCGGCTCGGCCGTGGTCGCCCCGCGCGGCACCACCTCCTCGATCGCCACCTGGATGCCGGACTTCTCCAGCCCGGCGCGGAAGAACTTGGCGAGCAGCTGGCCGAGGTCGGAGTTGTCGCTGATCAGCGCGACGCGCTTGAGGTTCTTCGCGCGCGCATAGGAGAGCAGCGTGGCGATCTGGGTCGACCCGAGCGGGCCGGTCTGCCAGAAGAACGGGTTCGCGATCTGCGTGGTCAGCGTGTCGCCCGAGTTCGACGGTGTGAGCTGCGGCGTCCTGGTCTCCATCGTCACCGTCTGCTGCTGCTGCGTGGCCTGGGTGAGCGAGAGCGACAGGATGAACGCCGCGCCGGCGTCGACCAGCTTGCGCGCCATCGCCGCGGAGATGTCCGGGCGGCCCTGGTCGTCCTCGATCAGCAGCTCGATCTTCCGGCCGAGCACCCCGCCGCGGCGGTTGAGCTCCTCCGCGCCGTAGACGACGCCCTCGGTGATCGGCTCCGCGTAGGGGCGCGCCGGGCCCACCTTGTCGGTGATCACTCCGATCCTGATCGGGTCCTGCGCCATCGCGCCGCCGGCGACGATCCCCGTTGCCCCGAGCGCGAGCGCGCCGATCAGCAGCTTGCAGCGTTTCATCTCCTTGCCTCCTCCCGTGTGTCGTCAGTCAATCAGGTCGTGCCTGCCCATCCAGTCGAGGCAGAGCGCGACGGCTTCGCGCAGCAGCTCCGGCTGGCCCTGGTAGTAGTGCGTGGCGCCGCGGATGGTGCGCATCTCCTTGTCCCGGCTCGCCGCCGACTCGAAGATGATGCCGGTGTGCGGCGGCGGCCCGGCGTCGGCCGCGGAATTCTCGACCGCGAGCAGCGGCCGGGTGACCGACCGCGCGCAGCGCGGGCCGTGCGCGTTCGAGTCGTCCGGCGACCACTGCGACAGCCACGCCCGCAGCGTCGAGAAGCGCGCGATGCCCACCGGCCCGGTGTTCGCGGTCGCCGGCTCCCCGAGGTAGCACCAGCGCGGCCGCCGGTCGTTCGCGTCGAGCGCGGGATCGAGGAAGCGCGGGTCGGCCATGGTGCGGTGGGTGACGAACCCGCGCTCGAGCTCCGCGCCGCCGGCGCGCTTGAGGCGCTCGAGCGTCTCCTTCACCCAGGCGGTGCGCCGGCGCACCCGCGCGAGCTGGGCGGCGCGGTAGCGCGCGACGAACTCGGGCGCGTAGGGCGGCTGGTGCGGGCACGCCGGGTCGTAGATGTCGAGCTCGCGGTCGCGGCGATCGGGGTCGTCCTCGTCGATCACCGACGGATCGATCCACTCCGCGAGCATCAGCGCGCGCGAGAGATGCGCCGCCTGGAAGATGAGCGCGTCGGCCGGAATGAGGCGCGCGCCGGCGAGGTCGAGCGGGTCACCGGCCGGGGTCGCGGTGATCGTCGGGCGCTCGGCCTGCGCCTGGTACAGGAGCGCGAGGGAACCGCCGCCCGACCAGCCGCAGAGCAGGATCTTCTCGTAGCCCCACGCCTCCTGCGCGTGGCGGATGTAGGCGCCCAGGTCGAGCACCACCTTCTCCATGACGAGCGCGGTGTCGTTGCGCATGAAGCGGCTGCCCGCGCACAGCACGTGCACGCCCGCCTGCGCCATCGCGCGCGGCACCGGCAGGAGCTGCAGCGTCGAGGCCGGGTGCATGTAGACCGCCAGCGTCTTCGACGGCCGGCCGCGCGGGACGAACCGCACGCCCTCCAGGTTCACCATCCCCTGGGAGCCGGCGAACCCGTAGACCTCGGTGAACCCCGCGCGCTCCGGGTACTGGACGTGCACCCACTCGGGCGCGACCTCGTGGCTCATGCGCCGCGGTCGGCGAGCGCCTGCTCGTGCACCCACGCGGCGTGCTGCGGGGCGCGCTTGGTGCGGTTCCACTCCTCGAGCATGCCGTCGCGCACCGCCGCGAGCTCGCGCCGCATCTCCGGCGTCGTGGTGTCCACGGCGAGCTCGAGCCGGTGCCCGTTCGGGTCGAAGAAGTAGATCGACTTGCAGATCGTGTGGTCGGTCGGGCCGACCACCGCGAGCCCGTGCGCCTCGAGCTTCGCCTTGTAGGCGAGCAGCGTGCGCTCGTCGGCCACGCGCAGCGCGAGGTGCTGCACCCACTGGGGGGTGTTCGCGTCGCGCCCCATCGGCGGGGACTCGGGCAGCTCGAAGAACGCCACGAAGCTGCCGTCGTCCATGCGGAAGAAGATGTGCATGTACGGGCTGCGCTCGCCGGTGGAGGGCACGCGGTCCTCGGCGACCGCCATCGTGTACTCGAGGCCGAGCACGTTGGTGTAGAAATCGACCGTCTGCTTGGCGTCCTTGCAGCGGTAGGCGACGTGGTGCAGCGACTTGATGTCCATGACCGACTCCAGGTGAGTGCCCAGACGGGCGAGTGTAGCGCAGCGCGGGCGGCCGTCGGGTGCAGCGCGCATGTCGCGCTGCGTAAGGACTGCGCCGGCCGATTTGCGGCGCGACGTCGGCGGGCGAAGCGCCTGGCCGGCGAATACCCGCGCTGGCGCTATGGCGCGCCGGGGGCGCGCGCGCGAGCGGCGGCGTGTCCTGCGGCGCCGTAATCGCGCTCCGCGCCCGGCGGCGTGACCTTGCCTTCGCGCAGGTCGCGCTCGAGCGCGGTGCGATCGCGCTCGGCGGGGTCGCCGTATCCGCCGCCGCCCGCGCAGTCCATCACCACCACGTCGCCGCGCTCGAGGCGGGTGAGGCCGTAGGGATTGCCCGGCCGGCCGTTCACCAGGAACTGCGCGCGCGCGCCCGGCTTGCCGCCGAAGAGACCATCGGGGGCGAGCTGGTAGCGGCCCGACTGGAGCGCCATCGTCACCGGCGGCTGCGGCGCGTAGGCGTCGTCGGGCACGCGGAACACCTCGCGCCGCCCGAGCGCGCCGCGCTGCCGCCCCGCACCGCCCGAGTCGGGCAGCAGCTCGCGGCACTCCACGACGAGCGGGGCGTCGCTCTCCAGGATCTCGACCGGCGTGTTGGCGCCGTTCGCGGGGAAGATGAAGCTGCCCGCGCCGTCGCGCGCGGCGCTCGCGCCCAGGCCGCCGCCGCGGATGAGCACGGTGTGGAACGGCTGCCCGTCGCCGCGCCGGCCGTAGAACACCTGCATCGTGGCCGGGGTGCCGCCGCCCGCGGCGACCACGCGCTCGGGCAGCGCCGCGGCGAGCGCGCGGTAGATCGCCTCGGTGAGGAACTGGCCGATCTGCATGCGCGCGGCCACCGCCGCGGGCTTGCGGCAGTTGAGCATCGTGCCCTCGGGCACGATCAGCCGGATCGGCGCCGCCACCCCGTCGTTGTTCGGGATGTCGGGGTCGAAGATGCTCTTCACCGCCATGTGCACGTAGGCGTAGGTGTAGTTGTAGACGACGTTGCCGCCCCAGTCGACCTGGCCCGAGCAGCCGGTCAGGTCGATCGTGATGTCGTCTCCCGCGATCGTCACCGCGCACGGAATGAGGAGCTCCGGGTGGCCCGCCATCTGCTCGATGCGCACCTCGGCGCGGTAGGTGCCGCGCGGGACGCGGGCGATCGCGGCGCGGATGCTCTTCTCGCTGCGGGAGGTGATCTCCTCGCCGAGCTCGTCCAGCCCGTCCAGCCCGTACTCCTCGAGCATGCGCACGACCTGCGCCGCGCACACGTGGTTGGCGGCGATCTGCGAGCGGATGTCGCCGTTCACCTGCTCCGGCGTGCGCACGTTGGCGCGGATCATCGCCAGCACGCCCTCGTTGAGCGCGCCGCCGTCGTAGAGCTTGACGAGCGGGATGAACAGCCCCTCCTCGTACACCTCGCGATTGTCGGAGGCGACGCGGCCGCCGATGTCGGCGTGGTGCAGGATGCACGCGGTGAACGCGACCAGCCGGGCGCGGTGGAAGATCGGGCTGAGCACGCAGACGTCGTTCAGGTGCCCGGCCAGCGCCCACGGGTCGTTGGTGATGTACACGTCGCCCGGCTTGAACGAGCCCGGCGGCAGGCTCTGCACCAGCTGCTTGATCCCGAGCGCCATCGCGCCCGACTGTCCGGGCGTGGCGAGCGTGCCCTGCGCGAGCTCGCGCCCGCGCGAGTCGGTGAACATGCAGGTGTAGTCGTGCGCGTCGCGCAGCAGGCTCGAGAACGCGGTGCGCGCGACCGCGGCGTCGGCCTCGTCCACGATCGAGATGAGCCGCCGCCACAGGATCTCCAGGGTGATCGGATCAAGCCGTTTCATGCGTCCTCTCCTTGGGCAGATCCACCCACAGGAAGCCGTACTCGTCCACCCGCGCGCGGCCGCCGGCGCCGACGATGACGGTGGACTCGCGCTCCTCGAAGATCGCCGGCCCCGCGACCTCGGCGCCCGCCGGCAGGCGGTAGCGGTCGTAGACCGCGTGCGCGATGAACGTTCGCGCAACGCCGCAGTATGCTTCGCGGCTGCCCTTCAGCGCGTCGGCCGGGCGGCCCCGCGTCGCGATGCGCGGCAGCTCGAGCAGCTGCACCGGCAGGCTCGCGCGCACGCGGAAGCTCACGAACTCCACCGGCGACTCCGGGTAGGTGCGGCCGTAGAGCCGCTCGTAGGCCTGGTCGAACCGGCGCCTGAGCGCCTGCGGATCGAGCTGCGCGACGTCGCGCTCGGGCACCGGGAGGGGCGTCTCCGACCCCTGGCCGATGAAGCGCGCCTCGATCGAGCGTGCGAACTCGACCGGCCCGGTCGCGCCCGCCTTGCGCAGCGTGCGTTCGCCCTCGGCCTCGAGCGCGCGGAAGAGCGCCTCGAGGCGGCCGAAGTCCGCCGTGGCGAGCGGCACTTTGTGGCTGCGCATGAGGTCGAATGCGCGCGGCGCGGTGAAGAAGCCGGTCGCCGAGCCGACGCCGGCGTTGGGCGGCACGAGCAGGCGCGGCGCGCCGAGCTTGCGCGCGAGCCCGAAGGCGTGCACCGGTCCCGCCCCGCCGAAGGCGGCGACCGTCACGAGCTGCGGGTTGCCGCCGCGCTCGGCGATGTGGGTCTTCGCCGCCGCGGCCATCGTCTCGTTGATCAGGTCGTGGATGCCCCAGACCGCGTCGACGAGCGGGACGCCGAGCGGTTTCGCGACCCGCTCTTCGATCCCGCGCCGCGCGAGCGCGGCGTCGAGCTTCATCGTGCCGCCGAGGAAGTACTCCGGGTCGAGGTAGCCGAGCAGGAGATCGGCGTCGGTCACCGTGGGCTCGGTGCCGCCGCGCCCGTAGCAGATCGGTCCCGGCTCCGCCCCGGCGCTCTCCGGCCCGACCTGGAGCGTGCCGAGGCGGCTCGCGCGCGCGATGCTGCCGCCGCCCGCGCCGATCTCCATCAGGTCCACCACCGGCACCTGGATCGTGAGGCCGCTGCCCTTCTGGAAGCGCTGCACCCGCCCGACCTCGAAGCTCGGCACCACGCCGGCGACGCCGTCCTGGATCAGGCACGACTTCGCCGTCGTGCCGCCCATGTCGAAGCAGAACATGTCCGGGCAGTCGAACAGCCTGCTGTAGTACTGGCCGGCGATCACCGCCGCGGTGGGGCCGGACTCGATGATGCGCACCGGGAACTCCGCCGCGGTCTCGGCCGAGGTGACGCCGCCGGAGGAGAGCATGATGAACAGGCGCCCGCGGAAGCCGATCTCGGCCAGCCGCTCGCGCAGGCGCCGCAGGTAGGACTCGGTGAGCGGCTTGACGTAGGCGTTGGTGACCGTGGTGCTGGTGCGCTCGTACTCGCGGATCTGCGGCAGCACCTCGTACGAGATCGACACCGAGGCCTGCGGGAACTCCTCCGCGAGCAGGCGCTTGAGCGCCAGCTCGTGCGCCGGGTTCTCGAACGAGTTGAGCAGGCACACCGCCACCGACTCGGCGCCGAGCGCCTTCAGCTCACGCACCGCCGCGCGCGCCTGCGCGGCGTCGAGCGGAGTGAGCACGCTGCCGTCGGCGCGCAGGCGCTCGACGACCTCCAGCCGCCGCTCGCGCGGCACCAGCGGCTCGGGCATCTGCGCGAACGCGTCGTAGGCGGCGTAGCGGATTTCGCGGCCGAGCTCGAGCACGTCGCGGAAACCGCGCGTCGTGAGCAGCCCCGTCCTTGCGCCCTTGCGCTCGATGATGGCGTTGATGACCAGCGTCGTGCCGTGGATCACTTCCTCGAGGCGGCCGGTGCACCCCGGCACCTGGCGCTCGAGACCGCGCAGGCCTTCCTCGATCGCGTCCGCCGGGTTGCGCGGCGTCGTCAGACACTTGTAGGTGAAGGTGCGGCCGGTCGCGTCCTCGAGCAGGACGAAATCGGTGAAGGTGCCGCCGACGTCTATGCCGACGCGCATCGGCGGGGGCGGTGCGCGCGCGGGGGCCGTGCGGCCCGGCGGGCAACCAGCGTCGTGGAGGAACGGGGGGTCATCGGCGGCGCGTCACGAGCGATGGCTTGCAGTATACCGTATACAGTACACGACACGTCCAGCGTTGCGTAGCGATCGTGAGTGATGGGGCGACGCGGCGAAGGCTCCTCCGCGCGGGCGGGAAGGCGTGGTCCGGGTTGACAGGAGATCCTCAAGGGGTATACGGTATACCGTACACGCGAGGGCGCAGGCAGCCAAGAAGCGTCCCGTCCATTCACGTTCACTCGAGTCGGAGTCAGCCATGCTACGCAGCCTTCGCGCGTTTCTTGCTGCCGGTCTCCTGGCGGCCACGCTGCCCGTCCACGCCCAGGGCGTCGCCCTGCGGGCGGTCGGGTTCCTCCCCAAGAACCACCCGGTGATGGCGATGAACCAGGTGTGGGTCGACGACATCAACGCCGCGCTCGCCGGCAAGGTGAAAGTGACCTACGTGGGCGGGCCGGAGGTGATCCCGGGCCTCCAGCAGGCGGAAGCGGTCAGCCGGGGCGTGATCGACATCGCTTTCAATCCTACCGCGTACTACCAGAGCCTCCTTCCGGAAGTGAGCGCATACATCCTCTCGCGCAAGACGCCCACCGAGGAGCGTGCCCCGAACGGGTTCTATGACTACATGGTGAAGCGCCACGAGACGATCGGCATCCGGTACCTCGGGCGCACCCAGACCGGGTCGTTCTACATCTGGACCAAGGACAAGGCGGCCGACCTCAACGCCCTCAAGGGCGTGAAGCTGCGGACCACCGCGCTGTACGACCGCTTCATGAAAGGGCTGGGCGCCGTGCCCGTCACCATCCCGGAGGGCGAGGTCTACACCGCGCTCGAGGGCGGCACGGTGTCCGGGTTCGGCTGGCCGGTGTTCGGCGCGCGCGAGCGCGGCTGGACCAAGGTCGTGCGCAACGTCATCGACCTCCCCTTCTTCGGCGCCTCCAACGTGGTGGCGATCATGAACAACGACAAGTGGAAGGCGCTGCCCGCCGACGTCCAGCGCAGGATGATCGAGGTCACCGCGGCCTTCGAACCGAAGGTGGTCAAGCACTACGACGACGCCGAGAAGGCCGAGTGGGCGCAGCTCGAGAAGGCCGGCGTGGTGCGCTACCGCTTCTCCGACGCCGAGAACAAGAAGTATCTCGATACCGCGTACAACGTGGAGTTCGACAACCTCGCCACCAAGGTCCCCGACCAGGTGCCGACCCTGCGCAAGCTGACGGGCAACTGAGCGCGACGGGCGGACGGGCACGCCCCGTCCGCCCCCGATCCGCGTGCGGGGCGCGTCGACGATGCTCGACCGGTTCGACCGCGCCCTGGCGCGGGTCGAGAACCTGTTCGCCGCGCTCGGCGTCTGGGGGCTCGCCTTCATTCTCGGCGCGGTCTGCCTGGAGATCGTCATGCGCGGCCTGTTCAACCGGCCGCAGCAGTGGGTGTCCGAGACCACGGAGTACGCGCTGCTCTACGTCACCTTCCTGGGCGCGGCCTGGCTGCAGCGCGAGCACGGCCACGTCGCCGTCGACCTGCTGACCAACGCGCTCAGCGAGCGCTGGCGCCGGTACCTGTCGATCGTGAGCTCGGTCCTGGGCGTCGCGATCGGCGTGGTGTTCACCTGGTTCGGCACGACCGCGACCCTCAACGCGTTCCTGCGCGGCGCGCACAAGCCGACGGTGCTCGAGTTCCCCACCTGGATCGTGCTCGCGGTGATTCCGGTCGGCGGCGTGGTCCTGGGCCTGCGCTTCCTCGGCCAGCTCGTCGCGCTCGCGTCGGGCCGGCCGCCGCGCGTCCCGCCCAAGGCCGGCTGAGCGCCGCGCATGCACTGGTCCGGCCTGCTGCTGATCATCTTTGCCGCGCTGCTCGGCCTGATGGCGATCGGCGTCCCGATCGCCTTCTCGTTCACCTTCGTGAACATCATCGCCGCCTACACGCTCTGGAACGGCGTGGCGGGCCTCAACCAGCTGATGCTCTCGATCTACGAGTCGGTCACCAGCTTCGCGCTGCTGCCGGTGCCGCTCTTCGTCCTGATGGGCGAGGTGATGTTCCGCTCCGGCATCGCCGGCAAGATGATGGACGTGGTCGACTCCTGGATCGGCAAGCTGCCCGGCCGGCTGTCGCTCACGGCGGTGGGCGGCGGCACGGTGTTCGCGACGCTCACCGGCTCGGCGATGGCCGGCGCGGCGATGCTCTCCTCGCTGCTCGTCCCCGAGATGCAGAAGCGCGGCTACAGCCGCGAGATGAGCCTGGGGCCGATCCTGGGCGCCGGCGGCCTCGCCATCATGATCCCGCCCTCGGCCCTCGCGGTGCTCATGGCGGCGATCGCCAACTTCTCGGTCGGCGACTTTCTGGT
>JAGVSZ010000504.1 GCA_019137045.1 Betaproteobacteria bacterium | reverse complement strand
CGACGGGATCACCGACTTCTCGTTCACCGTCCATCGCAACGACTACCAGAAGGCGCTGGACATCGCGAAGACGGTGCAGTCGCACATCGGCGCCAAGGCGATCGTGGGCGACAACAAGGTCTGCAAGGTGTCGATGGTCGGCCTGGGGATGCGCTCGCACGTCGGCATCGCGAGCCAGATGTTCCGCACCCTGTCCGAGGAGGGGATCAACATCCAGATGATCTCGACCTCCGAGATCAAGATCTCCGTCGTGGTGGACGAGAAATACATGGAGCTCGCGGTGCGCGTGCTCCACAAGGCGTTCGGTCTGGATCAGCCGGGCTAGGAAAGCTCAGCCGTCGAAGGACGAAGCCCGCTCGCGCGGGCTTCTCTCGTGTCTGGCGGAGAGAGAGGGATTCGAACCCTCGATACGGGTTTTGCCCGTATAACGCCTTAGCAGGGCGCCCCCTTCGGCCTCTCGGGCATCTCTCCGGGGCTCACAACTCTCGCTGTGCCGACGTGCAACCGCGGCCGATTCGCGCCGGGAAAACCGCAGCACACGGGCACTCGCGCGCGGTGGCCAGGCGGCCATCGGAGTCGCGGCGAATATAGCACACGGCCATTGCGCAGCCCGCAGCACAGCGCCGGCCGCGCGGCGCTGTGCTAGGGTCGCTCGACGATGGACCGATTCGATACCGGGCGAGCGGGGGAACCGGGGGCGAGTCAGCTCGCCGAGCGGGTGCTCGCGCGCACCGCCGGAGCCCCGCTCATCGGGGGGAACGCCGTCCAGGTCCTCAAGGACGCCGCCGAGAACTTCCCGGCGTGGCTCGCGGCCCTCCGGCGCGCCGAGCGATCGGTCTTCTTCGAGTGCTACATCTTCGAGAACGACGCGCTCGGGCGCGAGTTCGTGACCACCCTCGCCGAGCGGGCGCGCGCCGGCGTGGCAGTGCGCGTCATCTACGACTGGCTCGGGACGAGCCGGGCCCGCTCGCTCTTCCGTCCGCTCGTCGAGGCGGGCGGCGAGGTGCGTGCCTTCAACCCGCCCCGGCTCGGCAGCCCGATCGGCTGGCTCACCCGCGACCACCGCAAGGTGATCGCAGTGGACGGCCGGATCGGGTTCGTCTCGGGACTGTGCGTCAGCGCCCGATGGTGCGGCGATCCCCGCCGACGGCTGGACGCGTGGCGCGACACGGGCCTCGAGATCCGGGGCCCGGCCGTGCCCGAGCTGGAACGGGCCTTCGGGGAAGTCTGGGCTGCGATCGGGGCGCCGCTGCCGCAGACCGCGCTGACCGCGCCGGGATCCATCCAGGACGAGGGCGGCGTCGCGCTGCGCGTCATTGCCAGCGCGCCGAGCAGCGGGCGCATCCTGCGGCTCGACCAGCTGGTCGCCGCGGGCGCGCGCGAGCGCCTGTGGCTGACCGATGCGTACTTCGTGGGCATCACGCCGTACGTGCACGCGCTCTGCGCGGCGGCCAACGACGGCGTGGACGTGCGGCTGCTCGTCCCCGGCGCGAGCGACCTGCCGGTGGTCAGGCGGCTCTCCCGCGCGGGCTACCGCGCGCTGCTCGAGTCGGGGGTACGCGTGTTCGAGTGGAGCGGGAGCATGCTGCACGCCAAGACAGCGATCTCCGACGACAACTGGGCGCGGGTCGGATCGACCAACCTCAACTTCGCGAGCTTCCTGACCAACTACGAGCTCGACGTCGCGATCGAGGACGAGCGGGTGGTCGAGACGATGGCGCGCATGTACGAGGAGGACCTCGGGCATGCGACCGAGATCGTCCTCAACCGCCGCCGGATGGGGCGGCCGGTGAAGGCGATGTCTCGCCCCGAGCATCCGCGCCGGGTCCTCTCAGGAAGCGCAGGTCGCGCGGCAGCCGGCGCGCTCAGCGTGGGTGCAACCGTCGGAGCGGCGCTCACCAATCGGCGCGTCCTGGGGCCCGCCGAAGCGAGCCTCCTCGGAACGGTGGGGCTGATCCTGCTGCTCGTCGCAGCCGCGGCGGTGGCGTGGCCCGAGGTCCTCGCGTGGCCGCTCGCGTTGATCGCGACGTGGGTCGGTGTCGTGATGCTCGATCGCGCGCGGCGGCTCCGGCGGACCCGCAAGCGCGACGGGCCGTGAATGACCCGCGCCGCGCCGCGAGTGGCCACGGAGCGGGCGCTTTGATAGAATTCGCCCCCTCGCGCCCGTAGCTCAGTTGGATAGAGTACCTGGCTACGAACCAGGGGGTCGTGGGTTCAAATCCTGCCGGGCGCGCCAGAATTCAATAGGTTACGCTGTGCATAAGCTGGGCTCTGTATCATAGATGCCCAGCTGTATCATTCGCGGGACCTTTTCTCCCCAGTTTCGTTGTAGCAAGCCTGTCCCGGGTGCACTTCGCGCGCGCCATCCGCCGGCGTGACCACGTGCCTCGCCTGCGCCCCCAGGAGGTCCTACGAAAGCGGTCCAGAGGGCACCAGAGCTTCGCGCCCGACGACAGATCTGGCGAGGCGCCGCGCGTGCGACGTGAGCTTACTCTGCGTTCCATTACCATGGTAATGTAACACCATGGCCATCGCTCATTCAAAGCTCACGGCGCAAGGACAGATCTCAGTACCTGCCGAGGTGCGACGCAAGCTCGGCATCGGCCCCGGCGCGGTGATCGAGTGGCACGCCGAAGGTGAGAAGATCGTCGTCCGTCGTGGCGGCCGCTTCACCTCCGAGGAGATCCATCGGATGCTCTTTCCGAAAGGCCCTCCACGGGCCCGGACCATCGAGGAGATGAAAGCCGGCGTGCGCACGTACGTGAAGAAGCGGCATGCGGGCGATTGACACGAACGTCCTCGTTCGGCTCCTCACCCGTGACGACGAGAAGCAGGTGACCGCGGCGGAGGCATTCGTCGAGAAGGGCGCGTGGGTCGCGCAACTCGCGCTCGCCGAGGCGACCTGGGTTCTTTCGGCCGTCTACGAGCTCGACACCCGCGCGATCGCGACCGCGGTCGAGACGCTGCTCAATCACAAGGACCTGACCCTCGAAGGAGCGGACGTCGTCGCGAACGCGCTCGAGCGATTCCGCAAGCGACCGGCACTCGGCTTCTCCGACTGCCTGTTGCTCGAAGTGGTCCGCAAGTCCGGCCACCTGCCGCTCGGGACGTTCGATCGCGCACTGGGTAAGCTCGAGGGCGCCGAGAGGCTCTAGCGATCCCGACTCCGGGGGCTGGACCGGGTCCTACCTGAGGGGCTCTACTCGTTCCGGTTTCCGGCGGTACACCCGCCGGTGACGCGACTGTCGGCGTGCGCGAGCAGCGCGGCGGTGTCCCGTCAGAGGTTGAAGCTTTGAACGGCGGTCAGTTCACAGGCTAGGCCGCGCGCGTCTTCGCGTCGACTTCCTCCACCGATCGTCCAGCCGCCGCGCCAAACCGAAATGGAACCGTCCTTGAGCTTCAACGCTATCTAGAGCAGGCGAGCGGACTCCCTTGCGACGCCGCGTGCGCCAGGCTGCGCAGCAACCCTTCGTGAACGCCCGGCGAGCAGGCGGCCACCAGCCCGCCGCTCCACAGGTCCAGCGGACCG
>JAGVSZ010000146.1:3555-4079 GCA_019137045.1 Betaproteobacteria bacterium | reverse complement strand
GTTGTACGGCGGCTTCGCGACGACGATGCGCACGTACTTCGCGCCCGAACTCGAGTCGTCGCAATTCGGCAGGGTCAGCTCGACCTCCACGCGCGCGCTGCCCTGGACGACGCCGGCGGCGGTAACGTGCGCGTTCGAGACCGACGTCGGGCTGGACGGCACGGGACAGGGCAGCGAGGCGAAGGTGGCGTTGGTGGTGATCGCGACGTTCGCGCGCTGGACCGGGTCGACGAAGCTCCGCGCGACGTTCAGCGCATGGCCGGTGATCCTGACCGTGGGCGTCCGGTTGTCGGTGTAGCGCAGGTCGCACACGATCTGATCGTCCGTGGACGCGCTGCAGGCCGTGGCCGCGTTGAGCACGTACGAGCCGGGCGACACCTCGGCGACGCTCGGCTTGTAGCTGGACGTGACGTCGATCTCCCACTTCACGAACGGCACCACGGGAGGTCCGGGCATGTCCTTCGCCACCGGCATCAGGCCGTTGAGCGTGTTCCACGCGCCCCGGAAACTGGAGGTGTCCGGCT
>JAGVSZ010000146.1:0-3541 GCA_019137045.1 Betaproteobacteria bacterium | reverse complement strand
CGCGAACGGAAAGTAGCCCTGCATGGTCGGGCCCGGCGGGGCCGGGTCGACGCTGTGATCGCGCCAGCGCTGGTAGTGCCCCTTGTCGCTGAAAGTGCCGCCCTCCTTGAACATCGCCTCGCGCAGCTGCGTCTGCATGCGCTTCGCAACCATGGTCTCGACCACCGGGAAGAGGTCGCGCGCATTGATCGCGAGCGCCTTGTCGTTGAACGCGCCGCCCGCGCAGTCGGCGGTGACGCACGTCGGGCGCACCGCGTACACGAGATTGGCCGCGTTCTGGTTCTCGTCCTCGAGGTAGTTCGCGGCGACGTTCTGCCCCGCGGGGCTTCGATCCTGCGGCGCGCCGCCCACGCTCAGGGCGGGGCCGGGCGCGAAAACGAGCGCGATGACGTTCGAGGCCGGCGCGAGCCCGGTCATGACGAGCGTGCCCTGGGTGTCGCTGTTGATCACCGACGTGCTGGAGTCGGTGAACGGCGGCGACAGCACGTACCAGAGTCGTTCCCCGGCGCCGTCGCGCAGGTCGGGGAGCTGCAGCGTGCGCCAGGGCAGCCGCCCGAGGTAGGCCGGGCACGTGGTGCCGGCCAGGAGCTCGGCGACGCCGTCGTCGTCGAGGTCCGGACAGGGCAGGCTTCCGGGACGGTTGTCGTCGAGCGCCGCGCGTGCGACCAGCGCATCGCGCGCCTGCCGCAGCACCGCCTGGTCGTGATCCTCGCGCCCGCTCTGCGCGGTCGCCTCGCCCAGCCCCCGCATCAGCCCGTATGTCGCCCCGAGCACCAGGACGACCAGGGCGATCAGCATGCCGTAGCCGGCCTGCCGCGCCGGGCCGCCGCCGCGCGGCGCGCGCGGCGGCCGGGATCGTTCGGTGGGGATCGTGTGCATGGGCTTCCGCTCTCTCGCTACCGCGCCGCGCGATGGACCTTGATCTCGCCGCCCTGCAGGGGGTCGCTCACCTCGCCCTTGCCGTGGTCGAGGGTCTGGCCGACCTTCACGCTGCGCGTGGTCGCGCCGCTCGGCACCGCGACCCGCTCCGGAGTGCGCCCCCGATACGTGTCGTACTGGGGCACGCCGTTGATCCACGTCGTGGTCTTCCCGCTCGACCGGGTCACCTGTCCGCTCACGGTCACCGCGCTCTCGACTACCCCGGGCGTTTCGACCACGTTCCGGTCGCGCCGCCGGTCCAGGTCCTGCCGCTGCTGGGGCGTGAAGAAGACCCGCCCGATGTCGTCGGCCCGGGCCCAGGGCGCCGCCGCGAGCAGCACGGCGGCGAGCGCGGCGCGCAGCGCGGTGCCGGGCGGTTGCAGCAGGCGTGCGCGGTCGGTCGGCATGCGGTCGTGTCCGGTCATGTGGCCTTCGCCTTCGGGTCGCGGATCGTCACCAGGTCGATGGTGCAGTCGGCCGCGAGGTGCGGCCCGACGCTGCGGTCGTTCGCCGCGCGCTCGAGCCGCGTCACGCTGCACGCGCGCACGACGACGAGCGAGCTCAGCGCCGCGCGCAGGTCGTCGATGAAGCGGAAGAGGTCCTCCTCGTGCAGCAGCGCGAGGCTGATCTTCATCTGGCTCGCCAGGAACTCGACCTCGCCCGGCCCGGCAACCCCGGCGTAGTCGACCTGCCGCTGCGGCTCGATCGTGTACTTGAGGTCGTAGAGCTTGCGCGCGGCCTTGATCTGGGCGATGCGCTCGACCCAGTCGGCGCGGTGCTCGGCGCCGATCAGGCCGCGGCTGCGCAGCTTCTGGTAGTCGACGAGCTTCTCCCGGATCTCGCGTTCCTCGTCGGTCGCGCGCGCGAGCCGGTTCTGCGCAGTCTGGCGCTCGGCCGCCGCCTTCGCCTGGTCGGCGCGCGCCCCGTTCACCATCTGCTGGGTGATCCCGATCGCCACTGCGCCGACCGCAGCCAGCAGGATGGCGGCGACCGCGGGGACGACGAGGCGCTTGCCGGCGTTCGGGGGGAGCTTCATGGCGCCACCTTCTTCGCCGCAGTGACGCTGAACTTGGGCACCGCGCCGGTCTCGGTCCCGATGTCGCCGCTCAGGCGCCCGCCGGAGCCGAGCTCGAACGGCATCTTCCGGTCGATGATCTCGACGCCGGGGCGCTTGCCGAGGCGCCCGATGAAGTCGTCGACGAAGGCGGTGATGCCCTTGTAGTCGGTGGACTTGATCGCGCTCACGCGGCCCTCGAGCTGGATCACCTCGAACACCTCGCCGGTGCCCTTCGCCGCCGCCGGCCGCACGGCCTGCGCAGGCCCCGCGCGCGGCCGTTCGGCTTTCCCCGCACGCGGGTTCGCAGTGAGCTCCCACTGCACCTTGTCGACGTCGATGCGCGGGGACGCGTCGAGCGCCGCCGACAGGTCGCCGATCAGCCGCTCCGGCCGGGGGGACTGCTTCGCGAGCGCCTCGTACTTCTGCATCGTGAGGCGCAGGTTGTCGGTCGTGGTCGGGAGCTGCGGGAAGCCGGCCTCGACCTTGCCGAAGCTCTCGGTCGCGACGCGCGTGCGCTGGTGATCGAGCGCGACCTGCTCGCGGAGCTGGAAGTACTGCGCGAGCAGCACCCCGGCCCAGAGCAGCCCGGCGGCGCCGAGCGCCGCCCCGGCCGCCACCAGGCCCTTGCGCACCTGGCCGAGGCGGAAGAACTGGCGCAACCCTTCGCCGGCGTACTGCTCCGCCGGCGCGTGCTCGGCCAGCAGGTGCAGCATCAGCGCCTCGGCGCCGCACTCGGGCGGGAAGCTCTTCAGGCCGATGGTCGCGGCGGCCTCGCCGAGCTCGACGACGCTCACCCGCACGTGCGGCAAGTTCGGTACCGCCGCCTGGACGCGGGCTTTCTGCCCGGGGGGCGCGATGAGCAGCGCGTCGACCGCGCCGCTCTCGCGGGCGATGACGCGCGTGGCGGTGAGGTACTGGTGGACGCGCGTCGTCTCGCGGTCGAAGGCCGCCGCCACCCGGCCGGGGTTGGCGGCGTCGGCCGCCTCCAGCGGACCGAGACGGCTGAACCGGATCTTCCCCTTCTCGACGTAGCTCTGGCGCAGCCCCGCCGACTGCAGCGTGACCAGCAGCAGCGGCGCCTTCTTCGCGCCGAGCTTGTGCGCGATGCGCGGCGCGAGCAGCGCGGCCGAGAACACGCCTGCGACCGCGATTTCCGCCTCGCGCAGCGCGTCGAGCCAGGGCTGGAACGGCGCGTTGTTGGTGAACGCGCTGAACAGTATCCGCTCGTCGCGCCGCTGCGTGCGCTCGGACCCGAGCGACAGCGCGAGCGACAGGCTGGTGTCGCGATAGCGCTGGGCGAGCTTGCGCCCGAGGAGCGCGGTGCGGTCGCGGCCGCGCACGAACGGGATGTTCTCCTGGTGGAAGTCCTCCTCGACGATGTCGACGAGCACGTAGAACAGGCTCGCGGGCAGGCCGCCGAGGTGGCGCGCGAAGTCCGCCGCGCCGTCCTCGTTGTTCGCGAACGAGGTCTCGAGCGCGAGCTTGTGGTGCGCCGAGCGGTACACCGCCACGCGGCTCGCGGTGAAGTAGAGCAGTCGCTTCTCGGACATGATGCCCCTAGCCTTC
>JAGVSZ010000356.1 GCA_019137045.1 Betaproteobacteria bacterium | reverse complement strand
CTCGACATGCGGTCCGACGGCGCGCTGAAGATGCGCGCAATCGCCGAGGAGGCGTGCGCGATGGTGCGCGAGTACAAGGGCGCGTACTCGGGCGAGCACGGCGACGGCCTGGTGCGCTCGGAATGGATCGAGCCGGTCATCGGCGCCCGGCTCACGCGCGCGCTCGGCGAGATCAAGGCGCTGTTCGACCCGCAGGGGCTCATGAACCCCGGCAAGATCGTGCGTCCGCCGAAGATGGACGACGCGTCGCTCTTCCGCTTCCGGCCCGGCTACGCGCCGCGCAAGTTCGACGCCGCGCTCGACTGGTCGGAGTGGAGCGTGCCGGGCGCGCAGTCGCAGGGGTTCGCCGCCGCGGTCGAGATGTGCAACAACAACGGGCACTGCCGCAAGTTCGACGCCGGCACCATGTGCCCGTCGTATCGCGCGACCGGCGACGAGCAGCACCTCACCCGCGGGCGGGCCAACACGCTGCGGCTCGCGCTCTCCGGCCAGCTCGGCCACGCGTCCGCGGCCGAGGCGCTCACGTCGGAAGCCCTCTACGCGACGATGGCGCTGTGCGTCTCGTGCAAGGGCTGCAAGCGCGAGTGCCCGACCGGCGTCGACATGGCGCGGATGAAGGTGGAGTTCCTGCACCACTACCACGGCCGCCACGGCTGGTCGCTGAAGGACCGGCTGGTCGCGTTCCTCCCGCGCTACGCGCCGCTCGCGGCGCGCGTGGCCTGGCTGCTCAACCTGCGCGACCGGCTTCCGTTCCTGGCGCGGCTCACCGAGCGGCTCCTCGGCCTCTCGGCGCGCCGGCGGCTGCCGCTCTGGCGCTCGCGCCCGTTCCTGCGCTCGGCGGCCGGCCGCTACCAGGTGCGCGCGCCCGGGGACTGCGACGTCGTGCTGCTGGTCGACACGTTCAACAACTACTTCGAGCCCGAGAACGCGCGCGCCGCGCTGCGCGTGCTCGAGGCGGCGGGATACCGCGTGCACGTCGCGCGCGCGGCCGACGGCGGGCGGCCGCTGTGCTGCGGCCGCACCTTTCTCGCCGCCGGGATGGTCAACGAGGCGCGCGCCGAGGCGCGCCGCACCGCCGGCGCGCTGGCGCCGTACGTCGCGCGCGGCGTGCCGGTCGTCGGCCTCGAGCCCTCGTGCCTGCTCGGCCTGCGCGACGAGTTCCTCGCGCTGCTCCCGGCCGCGGAGGCGGGGGCGCTCGCGCTGAACGCGCTGCTCTTCGAGGAGTTCCTCGCGCGCGAGGCCGAGGCCGGGCGGCTCGCGCTGAAGCTCAAGCCGCTGCCGGAAGCGAGGGCCCTGCTGCACGGTCATTGCCACCAGAAGGCGTTCGGGGCGATGGGCGCGGTCGAGCGCACGCTGCGGCTGGTGCCCGACCTCGCGGTCGACACGGTCGAGGCGAGCTGCTGCGGCATGGCCGGCGCGTTCGGCTACGACGCGGCGCACTACGAGGTGTCGATGAAGATGGCCGAGGCCGCGCTCCTGCCCGCGGCGCGCGCGGCCGCGCCCGGCACGCTGCTCGTCGCCGACGGGACGAGCTGCCGCCACCAGATCCGCGACGGGCTGGGGCAGGGCCCGGATCCGGCCGGCCCGGGCGCGGCGCTGCACGTCGCGCGCGTGCTGGAGAAGGCGCTGGCCTGAAGTGCCGGAGGGCTGGGAAGCGTTCCTGGTCTTCGCGCCGATCGCATTCGCGGGCGCGATCCTCTACGGGCTGTCGGGCTTCGGCTCGGCGCTCGTGACCGTGCCGCTCGCGGCGCAGTTCTTTCCCCTGCCCTTCGTCATCGCGAGCTTCGCCCTCGTGGACCTCAGCGGCGCGCTGCGGCTCGGACTGGAGAATCCGCGCAACGCGGTGCGCGGCGAGGTGGCGCGCATGGCGCCGATGATCATCGTGGGCCTCGCGCTCGGCGTCGGCGCGCTGGTGAACCTGCCGCGCCGGGCGAGCATGCTCGCGCTCGGCGCGTTCATCCTCGCCTACGCGCTCTACAGCCTCGCGCGGCGCGCCTCGCACGGCGTGGTGAGCCGGCGCTGGGCGTACGTCGCCGGCATGGCGGGCGGCATCACCGGCACGCTGTTCGGCGCGGGCGGCCCGCCGTACGCGATCTACCTCGCGCACCGGGCGCTCACCAAGGAGCAGTTCCGGGCGACGCTCACGATGACGTCGATCTTCAGCATCAGCCTGCGGGTGATCGCGTTCCTGGTCACCGGGCTGCTCTCCGACCCGCGGGTGTGGATCGCGGCCGCGTGCGCGATCCCGGCGACGCTCGCCGGGATCGCGGTCGCCTCGCGCATCTTCCACCGCGTGTCGCGCGAGGCGGTGATGCGGGTGGTCGCGCTCACGCTGCTCGCGGCGGGGGTGACGCTGGTCGTGCGCGCGGCCGGCTGACCGCGGACGCGGGGCGGGAGGTCCGCCGCCCGGCTCAGGCCGGGATGTCCGGGTCCACCTGGCGTTCGAGCCAGGAGATCTGGTCCTTCAGCAGGAGCTTGCGGCGCTTGAGGCGCTGCAGCTGGAGCTGGTCGTACACGAGCTGCTCGCCGAGGCGCTTGATCACGTCGTCCAGATCGCGGTGCTCGATCTTGAGCTGCATGATGCGCTGCTCGAGCATCGCGCGCTCGACTTCGTCCATGGCCGCGGCCGCCTCCTTCGCGGCCGATTCTAGCGCCTGCGCACCGCCCATGCGAGGAGCGCCACCCCCGCGACGATCATCGGCACGGACAGCCACTGCCCCATGCTGAGCCCGAGGGCGAGCAGCCCGAGGAACTCGTCGGGCGCGCGGAAGAACTCGGCGACGAAGCGCAGCGCCCCGTAGCCGATCAGGAACATCCCCGACACCGCGCCGACCGGCCGCGGCCGCGACGAGTACAGCCAGAGGAGCGCGAAGAGCAGCACCCCCTCGAGCGCGAACTGGTAGAGCTGCGAGGGGTGGCGCGGCTCCGGGCCCGCGCCGCGGAACACCATCCCCCAGGGCACGTCCGTGACGCGGCCCCACAGCTCGCCGTTGATGAAGTTGCCGAGGCGCCCGGCCGCGAGCGCGAGCGGCACGAGCGGCGCGAGGAAGTCGGTGACCTCGAGCCAGCGCAGGCGGTGCTTGCGCGCGACCCACCACACCGCGACCAGCACGCCGAGAAAGCCGCCGTGGAAGGCCATCCCGCCGTGCCACACGGCGAGGATCTCCGCCGGGTGCTGGAGGTAGTAGCCGGGCTTGTAGAACAGCACGTAGCCGAGCCGCCCGCCGAGGATCACGCCCAGCACCCCGAAGAAGAGCAGATCGTCGAGCACCGCGACCGTGATGCGCGCGGCCCGGCCCGCGGCGATGCGCAGGCGCCCGAGGCCGTAGGCCGCCGCGAAGCCCACGAGGTACATGAGCCCGTACCAGCGGATGGCGAGCGGACCGAGCTGGATCGCGACCGGGTCGAACTGCGGGTGCGTGAGCATGGGCGCGCAAGGATGCCTGAACGCCCGCGCGCGGTCGAGCGGGCGCGTCGCCGGCCGCCGGGCCCCGGCCGGGCGGCGCGCCGCGGGCTAAACTCCGCTCCATTTCCCGACTCGAATCCGCGAAGGAGAAGCGCGCATGGCCGACAACTGGCGTTCCAAGACCATCACCGGCGGGGTGGCCCGCTCGCCCAACCGGGCCATGCTGCGCGCGGTCGGCTTCGGCGACACCGATTTCGAGAAGCCGATCGTCGGCGTGGCCAACGGCCACTCGAACCTGAATCCCTGCAACGCCGGCATCCAGACGCTGGTCGACCGGGCGATGGCGGCGCTGACCCAGGCCGGAGCGATGCCGCAGGTGTTCGGCGTGCCCACCGTCACCGACGGCATCGGGATGGGCACCGAGGCGATGAAGTACTCGCTCGTGTCGCGCGAGGTGATCGCCGACGCGATCGAGACCAGCGTGAACGGCCAGGCGATGGACGGCGCCCTGGTGGTGGGCGGGTGCGACAAGAACATGCCCGGCGGGATGATGGCCCTCGCGCGCATGAACGTGCCCGGGATCTACGTCTACGCCGGCACGATCAAGCCGGGCAAGTGGAAGGGCCAGGACCTCACCATCGTCTCGGCGTTCGAGGCGGTCGGCGCCTACACCGCGGGCAAGCTGAGCGAGGAGGACTTCGTCGGCATCGAGAAGAACGCCTGTCCGGGCGTGGGCGCGTGCGGCGGCATGTTCACCGCCAACACGATGAGCTCGTCGTTCGAGGCGCTCGGCATGAGCCTGCTCGGCAGCTCGCAGATGGCCTCGCCCGACCCGGAGAAGGCCGACTCGGCCGCGGCCTCCGCCCGGGTGCTCGTCGACGCGATCCGGCGCAACATCCGCCCGCGCGACATCATCACCCGCAAGTCGATCGAGAACGCCATCGCGATCGTCATGGCGACCGGCGGCTCGACCAACGCGGTGCTGCACTACCTCGCGATCGCCGCCGCCGCCGGCGTGAAGTGGACGATCGACGATTTCGAGCGCATGCGGCGCAAGGTGCCGGTGCTCTGCGACCTCAAGCCCTCGGGGCGCTACGTCGCCACCGACTTCCACCACGCGGGCGGGGTGCCGCAGGTGCTGAAGATGCTGCTCGCGCACGGCCTGCTGCACGGCGACTGCATGACCATCACCGGCCGCACCATGGCCGAGGAGCTCGCCGCGGTCCCGGCCGCGCCGCGCGCGGACCAGGACGTCATCCGGCCGTGGGGCGAGCCCCTCTACGCGCAGGGCCACCTCGCGATCCTGAAGGGCAACCTCGCGCCCGAGGGCTGCGTCGCGAAGATCACTGGTCTCAAGAACCCGTCGATCACCGGCCCCGCGCGCGTGTTCGATTCGGAGCCCGCGTGCATGAAGGCGATCCTGGCGCGCAAGATCAGGGCGGGCGACGTGGTGGTGATCCGCTACGAGGGGCCGAAGGGCGGGCCCGGCATGCAGGAGATGCTCGCGCCGACCTCGGCCCTCGTCGGCCAGGGGCTGGGCGAATCGGTGGGGCTGATCACCGACGGCCGGTTCTCGGGCGGGACCTGGGGCATGGTCGTGGGGCACGTCGCGCCCGAGGCGTACGTCGGCGGACCGATCGGGCTCGTGCGCGAGGGCGACTCGATCACGATCGACGCGAAGAAGCGCCTCATCCAGCTCAACGTCTCGGCGCGGGAGCTCGCCGCGCGGCGCAGGAAGTGGAAACAACCGAAGCCGCGCTACACCAAGGGGCTGCTCGCGAAGTACACGAAGCTCGTGTCCACCTCCAGCAAGGGCGCGATCACCGACTGGAGCGATTGACTTGGCCGCGCGGCACACCTTCCGGTCGTCGCTCGCGTGGACCGGCGCGGCGGCCGGGCCGACCGGACCCTCCTTCGCGCGCGACTACGTCGTGCGCACGGCCGACGGGGCGGAGATCGCGGGCTCCGCGCCGGTCGTGTTCCAGGGCGACGGGACGCGCGCGAGCCCCGAGGACCTGCTCGTCGCCTCGCTCTCGTCCTGTCACATGCTGACCTACCTGGCGCTCTGCGCGCACAAGGGCATCCGGGTCGTCGCCTACGAGGACGAGGCCGAGGGCACGATCGACCGGGTCGCGCCGCGGCGGACCAAGTTCGTCGATGCGGTGCTGCGCCCGCGCGTGCGCGTCGCCGACCCGCAGGACGCCGAATCCGCGCGGGCGCTCCACCACGACGCGCACGAGCGCTGCTTCGTCGCGGCATCCGTCGACTTTCCGGTGCGGATCGAGCCGGTCATCGTCTCGTGACGATGTCCGGGCCGGCGCGGTAACCTCTCGCCGCGACGGCATCCGACCCTGGGGAGGAGCGACGATGCAGGCCATCCTGATTGCCAATCCGAAGGGCGGCAGCGGCAAGACGACCCTCGCCACCAATCTCGCGGGCTGCCTCGCGCACGCCGGCGACGCGGTGTGCCTGTGGGACCTCGACCGGCAGCACTCGTCGCTCGAGTGGCTGAAGCTCAGACCCTCCCACCTGCCGCGGATCGTGCGCCTCGACCAGCGCGAGCACCTGCCGAAGAAGGCGCAGTGGCTCGTCCTCGACTCCCCGGCCGCGTTGCACGGCAAGCGCCTCACCGAGCTCGTCAAGGAGGCGCACAAGGTGCTGGTGCCGATCCAGCCTTCGCTCTACGACATCAACGCGACGCGCGACTTCCTGGCGGAGCTGAAGGAGGAGAAGGCGGTCCGCAAGCAGAAGGCGTTCGTCGGCGTGGTCGGCAGCCGGGTCGACCCGCGCACGCGCGCCGGGGCGCAGCTCATCACCTACATCCGCGAGCACGACCTGCCGCTCGTCGGCTGGGTCCGCGACACGACGCTCTACGTCAACGCGGCGTTCGAGGGCCGCTCGATCTTCGACCTGCCGGCGTGGCAGGCCGAGCGCGAGCAGGCGATGTGGCGGCCGATCCTGGAGTGGGTGCAGGCGGAGTAGCATCCACGGAGCGCGAGCGCCCGTAGTCTCGGGATGCGTCCGCACGAGATATTCCTGACCGGTGGAACGGGCTACGTGGGCGCGCGGCTCGGGGCGGCGCTCGCCGCGCGCGGCCACCGCGTGCGCGCGCTGACCCGCACCGCCTCTGTAGCGCGCCTGCCCGCAGGCGTCGCGCCGGTGATCGGCGACGCGCTGGACGGCGCGAGCTACGCTACGGCGGTCGCGCCCGCCGACACGTTCGTCCATCTCGTCGGCACACCGCATCCCAACCCGTCGAAGGCCGCGGAGTTCGAGCGCGTGGATCTCGCCTCGGCGCGCGCCGCGATCGACGCGGCGCGTGGCGCCGGCGTGGCGCATCTCGTCTACGTCAGCGTTGCGCAGCCCGCGCCGGTCATGCGCGCCTACATCGCGGCGCGGGCGCGGGCCGAGGCCCACCTCCGCGCGAGCGCGCTGAACGCCACCATCCTGCGTCCCTGGTACGTGCTCGGCCCCGGCCACCGGTGGCCGTACGCCCTGGTTCCGCTGTACTGGCTCGCCGAGCGGCTTCCGTCGACGCGCGAGAACGCGCGTCGGCTCGGCCTCGTCACGATCGACGAGATGGTGGGCGCGCTCGTGCGCGCGGTCGAGAATCCCTGCGTCGGCGTCAGGGTCGTCGAGGTGCCCGGGATCCGCGGACGGCTGCCATAATCGAGCGCATGCCCAACCGCCTCGCGCAGGAGACGAGTCCCTACCTGCAGCAGCACGCCGCCAACCCGGTCGACTGGCACCCCTGGGGCGAGGAGGCGCTGCGCCGCGCGCGCGAGGAGGACAAGCCGATCCTGCTCTCGATCGGGTACTCCGCGTGCCACTGGTGCCACGTGATGGCGCACGAGTCGTTCGAGGATCCCGCGGTCGCGCGGCTCATGAACGAGCTCTTCGTGAACGTGAAGGTGGACCGCGAGGAGCGGCCCGACATCGACCAGATCTACCAGTTCGCGCACCAGATGTTCAACCAGCGCGCCGGCGGCTGGCCGCTGACCGCGTTCCTGACCCCGCAGCAGATGCCGTTCTTCGTCGGCACCTACTTCCCCAGGACGCCGCGCTACGGGATGCCGGGCTTCGCGCAGCTCCTCGAGCGCGTCGCGCAGTACTACCGCGAGCACGGCGAGGACATCGCGCGCCAGAACGAGGCGGTGCGCTCCGCCTTCGCGCGCATCGGCGCGCACGCGGGCGGCCGCGGCGAGGGGCTGTCCGCCGAGCCGATCGCCGAGGCGGTCGGCGCGCTCAAGTCGAGCTTCGACGCCGCGCACGGCGGGTTCGGCGGCGCGCCGAAGTTTCCCCACCCGACCGACCTCGAGCTCCTGCTGCGCCGCTTCGCCGCCACCGGCGACCGCCACGCGCTGCACGTCGCGACCTTCACGCTCGAGCGCATGGCCGAGGGCGGGATCTACGACCAGCTCGGCGGCGGGTTCTGCCGCTACGCGGTGGACGCGACCTGGACCATCCCGCACTTCGAGAAGATGCTCTACGACAACGGCCCGCTGCTCGGCCTCTGCGCCGACGCCTGGGCGGTGACGCGCAAGCCGCTGTTCGCGCGCGTGGCCGAGGAGACGGCGGGCTGGATCCGGCGCGAGATGCAGGCGCCGGAAGGCGGCTACTACTCCTCGCTCGACGCGGACTCCGAGCACGAGGAAGGCAAGTTCTACGTCTGGACGCCGGACGAGGCGGCGCGGCACCTCACGCGCGAGGAGTACGCGGTGCTCGCGCCGCACTACGGGCTGGACGCGCAGGCGAATTTCGAGGGCAAGCTCTGGCACCTGCACGTCGCGCAGCCGCTCGCGGCGGTGGCGGCGTCGCTCGCGCGCAGCGAGGACGAGTGCGCCGCGCTGCTCGCGGCGGCGCGCGGCAAGCTCCTCGCCGCGCGCGCACGCCGCGTCCGCCCGGGGCGCGACGAGAAGCTGCTGACGAGCTGGAACGCGCTCGCGCTCCGCGGCATGGCGCGCGCCGCGCGCGTCCTCGGACGCGACGACTGGCTCGCCTCGGCGCGGCGCGCGCTCGACTTCGTCCGCGGCGCGCTGTGGAAACCGCACGAGCGCCGGCTGCTCGCGACGTTCAAGGACGGTCGCGCGCACCTGAACGCGTACCTCGACGACTACGCGTTCCTGCTCGACGCGGTGCTGGAGATGCTGCAGGCGGCGTTCCGGATCGACGACCTCGCGTTCGCGCGCGCGCTCGCCGACGCGCTGCTCGAGCGGTTCGAGGATCCGGCAGGGGGATTCTTCTTCACCAGTCACGACCACGAGCACCTCATCCACCGTCCGAAGCCGGGGCACGACAACGCGACCCCCTCCGGCAACGGCGTGGCGGCGTTCGCGCTCGCGCGGCTCGGGCACCTCGTGGGCGAGCCGCGCTATCTCGCGGCCGCCGAACGCTGCATCGCGGCGTTCTACCCGGCGCTGCGCGACTACCCGGGCGGTTTCGCGTCGATGCTCTGCGCGCTGGAGGAGCACCTCACGCCGCCCACCGTGGTCGTGCTGCGCGGGGCGATGCCCCTGATGGAACCATGGTTGCAGTCGCTCGCGCCCGACTACCGGCCGGCGACGCTGATCCTGGCCATCGACAGCGTGACGCATGACCTCCCCGAGGCGCTCGCCAAGCCCGCCGCCCCGGAACGGGTCAACGCTTACGTGTGCCGGGGCGTTAGCTGCCTCGAGCCCGTCTCCCGCGTCGAGGCGTTGCGGGAGCTGATCGGGCCGGCGGGAATGACGTAGCATCAAGCCTCTTTTTCAACCGGACCATCGGAGACTTCATGAAAAAGCTCGTTTCTGCTTTTGCGATCGGCGGCGCCGCCGTCCTCGCCGCGGCGCCGGTCGCGGCGCAGAACGTGCAGGACCTGCTGAAGAAGCACGCCTGCCTCTCGTGCCACGCGGTGGACAAGAAGCTGGTCGGGCCGTCGTACAAGGACGTCGCCGCGAAATACCGCGGCCAGGCCGACGCGGAAGCGAAGCTCGCCGCGAAGGTGAAGAAGGGCGGCCAGGGCGTGTGGGGCCAGATCCCGATGCCCCCGAATCCCAACGTGCCCGACGGCGACCTGAACGCGATGGTGAAGTACATCCTGTCGATCAAGTAGTCTCCGCGCCCCCGTGCGGGCGGGCCGCGACGCGCGACCGTCCCCGGGGGCGTCGCACGTCCACGCCCGGCCGCGCTGCACGCGGACGAACGTCGCGACGTAAAATTGACAATGCCTGCGCGCTGTAAGGATAATTCCGCGCTTTTTCCCTCCCTCCCCCGTTTCCACAGGAGACGACTGATGCAACCCCGTTTGAGCGCCATCGCGCTCGCGACCGTGGCCGCGTTCGGCCTCGTCGCGTGCGGCAAGGAAGAGCCCCCGAAACCCGCCGCGAAGGCGGAGGCCCCCGCGGCCCCGCCGCCGCCGCCGACGATGACGGTGAACATCGGGCACGTCGCGCCGCTCACCGGCGGCATCGCGCACCTCGGCAAGGACAACGAGAACGGCGCGCGGCTCGCGATCGAGCAGGCGAACGCCGCGAAGATCAGTATCGACGGCAAGGAAGTGAAGTTCGTGCTGATCGCCGAGGACGACCAGGCCGATCCGAAGGTCGGCGCCACGGTCGCGCAGAAGCTCGTGGACGCGAAGGTGGCCGGCGTGGTCGGTCACCTCAACTCGGGCACGTCGATTCCCGCCTCGCCGATCTACAACCAGGCCGGCATCCCGGTCATCTCCGGCTCCGCGACCAACCCGAAGCTGACCGAGCAGGGCTTCAAGCAGCAGTTCCGCGTCGTCGGGCGCGACGACCAGCAGGGTCCGGCGGTCGCGATCTACCTCGCCGGAACCGCGAAGCCCAAGACGGTGGCGGTCATCGACGACGCCACCGCCTACGGCGCGGGGCTCGCCGACGAGGTCGAGAAGACCCTGAAGGCCGCCGGCGTCAAGGTGCTCGCGCGCGAGAAGGGGACCGACAAGACCACCGACTGGAAGGCGGTGCTCACGAAAGTCAAGGGCCGCAATCCGGACGCCATCTTCTACGGCGGAATGGACGCGACCGGCGGGCCGCTGCTCAAGCAGGGCCGCGAGCTCGGGATCAAGGCGGTGTTCGCGTTCGGCGACGGCGCGTGCACCGACGAGATGCGCAAGCTCGCCGGCGAGAAGGCGGCCGAGGGGCTGATCTGCTCGCAGGCCGGCATTCCGGCGCAGGCCTCGAGCAAGAAGTTCCTCGACGCCTACAAGGCGAAGTACAACGTCGACCCGATCCTGTACGCGCCGTTCACCTACGACGCCACGAACCTCCTGATCGAGGCGATGAAGAAGGCGAACTCCGCCGATCCGGCGAAGTACCTGCCCGAGCTGCAGAAGATCCACTTCAACGGCGCGACCGGCCCGATCGCCTTCGACGAGAAGGGCGACCGCAAGGACGCCGAGATCACGATCTTCACGATGAAGGGCGACAAGCTCGAGCCGACCGCGATCATGAAGGGCGGCAAGACCATCGCCTACAACGACTTCCTGCAGATGCTGGCGACCGCGGTCAGCGCGGCCGGCGACGCGGCCAAGGCGCCGGTCGACTCGGCGGCGCAGGCCGGACGCGACGCGGCCAAAGCGGCCGTCGAAGCGGGCAAGGCCGCGACGGGGACGCCGAAGTAGCGGCCGCGCACCGGCGCGATCCGGGAAAGGCCGGCGCTGCCGGCCTTTTTTCTTGTCCGCGTCGCCCGTGTTACCTTCGCCCCGGTCCCGGCGGAGAGGAGCGGCGTGGACATCTTCATCCAGCAGGTCATCAATGGCGCTGATCGACCGCGCGGGCTGCTGCGCACCCGCGCCCGCGCTGCCAAAGCGTCGCGCCGGTGAACGCCGATGGACATCTTCATCCAGCAGGTCATCAATGGCTTGACGCTCGGGGCGGTCTACGCGGTCGTCGCCCTCGGCTACACGATGGTCTACGGCATCATCCAGCTCATCAACTTCGCGCACGGCGAGGTGGTGATGATCGGCGCGATGATCGCGTTCAGCGTGATCGTCGCGCTCGCGCCGGGCGGGCTGCCGCCGCTCGTCGTCGTGCTGATCGCGACCGGCTGCGCGATCCCGGTGTGCATGTTCCTCGGCTACGCGATGGAGCGCGTCGCCTACCGGCCGCTGCGCGGCGCGCCGCGGCTCGCGCCCCTGATCACCGCCATCGGGGTGTCGATCATCCTTCAGCACTTCGCGATGATGATCTGGGGCCGCAGCCCGCTCCCGTTCCCGCAGGTGATCACGACGGTCGGGTACGACGTCGGCGGCGCCACGATCACCAACGTCCAGATCGTCATCCTGGTCGTCTCGACGGCGATGATGACGGCGCTCGCGCTCATGGTATACCGCACGAAGTTCGGCGCGGCGATGCGCGCGACCGCGCAGAATCCGCAGATCGCGGGCCTCATGGGGATCGACACCGACCGCGTCATCGCCGCGACGTTCGTGATCGGGGCGGGAATGGCCGCGGTGGCCGGCGTGATGGTCGCGAACTACTACGGCATTGCGCACTACACCATGGGCGCGCCGCTCGGGCTGAAGGCGTTCTGCGCGGCGGTGCTGGGCGGCATCGGCAACCTGCCGGGCGCGATGCTCGGCGGCATCCTGCTCGGCGTGGTCGAGGCGCTGGGCGCGGGCTACATCGGCGACCTGACCGGGAACTGGTTCGGCTCCAACTACCAGGACGTATTCGCGTTCATCGTGCTGATCCTGGTGCTCGTGTTCCGGCCGCAGGGCCTGCTCGGCGAGCGCGTGGGCGAGCGCGCATGATCGACGAGGCTCTCGCGCGCTGGAAGCGGCACCCCGCCGCGCTCGCCGTCGGAATCGCGCTGGTGGCCGTCGCGCTGGCGGTGCTGCCGTTCGCGCTGACCGCGAACTTCGGCACCACCTGGGTGCGGATCACGAACTTCGCGATCCTCTACATCTTCCTCGCGCTCGGCCTGAACATCGTGGTCGGCTTCGCCGGGCTGCTCGACCTCGGCTACATCGCCTTCTACGCCGTCGGCGCGTACGCGTACGCGCTGCTCGCCTCCCCGCACTTCGGCCTGCACCTGCCCTTCTGGGCGATCCTGCCGATCGGCGCCGCGGTGGCGGCGATCTTCGGCATCCTGCTCGGCGCGCCGACGCTCAAGCTGCGCGGCGACTACCTGGCGATCGTGACGCTCGGGTTCGGCGAGATCGTGCGCATCTTCCTCAACAACCTCGACCAGCCGGTCAACATCACCAACGGCCCGCGCGGCATCGCGCGCATCGACCCGGTGCGCATCGACGGCGTGAGCTTCGGCGTCACCGACCGGCTCGGCGGTCTGGTGGTGACCGGCCCGATCAAGTACTACTACCTGCTGCTCGCGCTGGTCGTCGTGGTGATCTTCATCAACGTCAGGCTGCAGAACTCGCGCATCGGCCGCGCCTGGGAGGCGATCCGCGAGGACGAGGTGGCGGCGCGGGCGATGGGCATCAGCACCGTGCACATGAAGCTGCTCGCGTTCGCCATGGGCGCGTGCTTCGGCGGCATCGCGGGCGGCATGTTCGCGGCCATCCAGACCTTCATCAGCCCGGAGAGCTTCGTGCTGGTCGAGTCGGTCATGGTGCTCGCGATGGTGGTGCTGGGCGGCATGGGCAACATCTGGGGCGTGATCCTCGGCGCGCTGCTGCTGTCGTTCGTGCCGGAGATCCTGCGCTTCACCGTGGAGCCGCTGCAGCGCCAGCTCTTCGGCCGCATGCTGGTCGAGCCGGAGGTGATCCGCATGCTGATCTTCGGGTTCGCGCTGGTGCTGATCATGATCCTGCGGCCGGGCGGCCTGTGGCCGTCGGCGGTGCGCAAGCGCGAGCTCGCGGCGCGCGACGGCGCCGCGCCCCGATGACCGCGCTGCTCGTCGCCGCGGGGATCGGCAAGCGCTTCGGCGGCATCCAGGCGCTCGCCGAGGTGAGCTTCGCGATCGACCGCGGGGCGATCTACGGGCTGATCGGCCCCAACGGCGCCGGGAAGACGACGCTCTTCAACGTGCTCACCGGCATCTACGCGCCCGACGCCGGGACGTTCACCTTCGACGCCCGTCCGCTCGCCGGCCTCAAGCCGCACGAGGTCACCGCGCGCGGCATCGCGCGGACGTTCCAGAACATCCGCCTCTTCGCCAACCTCTCCGCGCTCGAGAACGTGATGATCGGCCGCCACGTGCGCACGCGCGCGGGCGTGGTCGGCGCGGTGCTGCGCGACCGCGCGACGCGCGCCGAGGAGGCGGGAATCGAGCGGCGCGCGGCCGAGCTCCTCGAGTACGTCGGCATCGCGGGGCGCGCGAACGACCCCGCCGGCAGCCTGCCGTACGGGGACCAGCGCCGCCTCGAGATCGCGCGCGCGCTCGCGACCGAGCCCAGGCTGCTCGCGCTCGACGAGCCCGCCGCCGGGATGAACGAGTCGGAGACGCGCGCCCTGCGCGGGCTGCTCGAGAGGATCCGCGCCGACGGCGTCACGATCCTGCTGATCGAGCACGACGTGCGCCTGGTCCTGGGCGTGTGCGACCGGGTCCTGGTCCTCGACTACGGGCGGCGGATCGCCGAGGGCCCGCCGGCCGAGGTGCGGCGCGATCCGAAGGTGATCGAGGCCTATCTCGGCGTGTCGGCGGCGGCATGAGCCTGCTCGAGGTCCGCGGGCTGGAAGTCCG